>CALRCE010000043.1 GCA_943354505.1 Candidatus Peribacteria bacterium | reverse complement strand
ACTGAAGGAAAGGGTTTGAGCCACCGTAGCGGTCACAACCACTTGGTCATCCGTCAGAGTTTGAACCAAAATGGATCCCGTGTCGCCAAAGGCTCCAGAAATTTCAATGGAGTACGTGGTGGCCGCACTCGGATTGGTAGAATTGGTGCTGTCGTAAGTGAGAATGATTTTGTCACCCGCCGCAAGAGAAGCAGCTCCGACTCCATCGGTTGGAGCCGTGAGGGTGAGCACACGATTTTGAGTCCCAGAGAACACCGCACCCCAAGCCGTAGCGGAAGGGGTAGCCGCGAGCGTTTCAGTGCTTTCCGCTCCTGTGGTCGCACCATGGGTGAAAGAAACCGTTCCAATCGTCTTACTTGTGAAATTGAAGTCCGAAGGGAAAGTCACGATAATGGTGTCCGTGTTGTCACTGGCCCCCGTAGGAGAAGTGAAACGAATCGTATGAGACGAAGCCGTGCTCACTTTGAGTGAAGACATGGTGTCCGAAAGAGCGGATAGCGCAGACGCATCTGCAAGCCTCACGGGTCCAATCGCGCCAAAAGATCCCAGCACGATGGCAAGGACCAAAGCGGAGTTGAGGAGTCGAGAACGGAAGCGGGATGTATTCATTTCTATTTGGGTTATTTATTTTGATTGGAATAAAGCTTCGGGAAATTATAACATAAAACATCCAAAAAAACAAGGATCACAACAGATGGCCCAATTGCTCGGCAACGGTCATCACAATAGGCGTGTCTTTTTCTACATTTTCAGAAGAAACTTGCGTCACGAGTACGGCTGTTAAAGCACCGCTGACTCCACGAACAGGGACAAAAAGATAGACCCCATCCACATAAGAAGCCGCGGGTTTTTCGCCTTGAAGAAGGGGAAGCACTTTTTGAAAAGAGTTTTGAATCGCGGTCAGTTCCTCCATGGCAAGCCCCTCGGTGGCTGCCTTATAACCGGCATCCAAGCCAAGCACCAAAGCCTTGCCGGATTGCGTCACCGTTTGGAGTTCGCGCACAATGGTTTTGAGTGCCATTTCAGTGCTTCCATTCGAATCTCTCACGAGTTGCGCCACGTGCTGCAAAAGGACCAAACGTTCATTGGTTTCTTGAAAACGCGCATTGAGCACTTTCACAATGCCCAAGAGGATTCCGATGGCCGCGTGAGGATCTTTGACCACCAACGCTTCAAAGTACTTGCGTGAGAGTTTGAGAAGGGTCGTGTCGGCAACCGTCGTGATGGTGGCGGAACGCAGTTTGTCCGAAAGCAAAGCACCTTCTCCAAAGAAGTCCCCTTGCCCCAAAGTCGCAATGCGTTTTTGGGTGTTGGCTTGATCTTTAATCGACTTGTCCACCACCAGAGCTCCCGCGAACACATAGTAAAAGTCTTGGCTGTCCTCCCCTTCTTTAAAAACCGCAGTGCCTGCCGGAGCATTCACTTTGGTCCAAAATTCGTCTCCGCCAAAACTTTGAAAGATGACGGGGTCAGCAAGGTTGATAAAAAGTTTATTCACGTTCATTGTTGAATAAGGTTAGCGATGAGTTCAGGGTCATGAGCACGAAGCAGCATATCCTGTTCGGTGATGAAGCCTTGTTTGTAAAGTTCGGCGAGAGAACTGTCGAGCGTGATCATTCCATCGGCCTTACCGATTTGCATCATCGAATAAATTTGGTGGGTTTGTCCTTCTTTAATACAGTTGGTGATCGCATCGTTGCGTACCAACAATTCCAAGGCCATCACACGACCCGTGCCATCCGCCCGAGGAACCAAGCGTTGCGCCATGACCCCTATAAGAGTGGTAGAAAGCTGAGTGCGGATTTGGCTTTGTTGATGAGGAGGGAAAATATCGATGATACGATCGATAGATTGAGCCGCGTCTTGGGTGTGCAAGGTGGCCAACACCAAGTGTCCCGTTTCGGCCAAAGTCATGGCCGCCGAAATGGTTTCAAGGTCACGCATTTCTCCGACCAAGATCACATTCGGGTCTTCACGAAGGGCTGCTCGAATCGCACTCGGAAAGGAATTGGTGTGAGTTCCCACTTCACGTTGAGTCATGAGCGCCATTTTCGTGGCATGCACAAATTCAATCGGATCTTCAATCGTAATGATGTGCACACGTCGAGTCTGATTGATTTCATTCACCATCGCCGCCAAAGTCGTGGATTTACCAGAACCGGTGGGCCCCGTTACAATAAAGAGTCCTTTGGATTTTTGAGTGAAGTCTTTGAGCAGTGAAGGCAATCCCAAACTTTCAATCGTTGGAATTTCACTGGGAATGGCACGGAAGGCAATCGCAGGACCGTCGGTATCCCAAAAAACGTTCACACGAAAACGTCCAGAACCCATGAGTGCATAAGAAGTATCCACCTCATCGTGGTTGTCGAAGAGGGCTTGTTTTTCAGGAGTCAAAATCTGCGCAATCACCTCCTTCATGTTTTGAGCACTCATCGTGTCGGAGTTTTGCATCTCATAAAGATCTCCGTTCGGAAGACGCACTAAAGGCACTCGTCCGACCTTGAGATGAAGGTCCGGGCAGTTGTTTTGTACGACTTCTTTGAGGTAAGTGTTGATGTCCATAAAGGGGATTAAGAGTTAGGTTGAGAGTCAAGAGTGTCATCCGGAAGATCTAGGTCCTCGGCTTCTTCAGGAGCGGCTTCATTAGAAGTAGGTTTTGTTTTAAGTTGATCCAAAAATTTAGCTTCAGGTTTATCCAAACCAGCAGTCTTACACGCTTCTTCAGGAGTTTGGCCTTTGCAAACATAAATAGCGGCGATGAGTTCAGGGTTGAGTCCCACCATAGGGACCGTGCGGTCTTCCCAAGACTTGGCCAGTAGGTCCATAGTCGACCAATCGATTTTCTGAGCAAGATCCCCTTGAGAAGGCGCAACCAAAATTTGACACTCATCAGCACTGGGTTTTTCCGCTGTATCCAAGTCAGAAGGGTAAAGCACTGTAACTGTTTTCTTTTCTCCATAAGCAGATCCATTGAGCGCATCCACCGCAAATTCAGCCGTGCGACTATCGACAACCAAGCGAGTTCCTTTTGGAAAGTAAAAAGGGGATTCTTTGGGGTGAAGCAAAACAGTGAGTGGATTGAAAAGATTGTAGGGCGCTAAAAGATGAGGATAACCATCAAATTCTTTGGGCCTGAAAGCACCAGAATTTCTTTCGTACAACGCCTTGTATTCCGTCTTAACATCATCAAGACCCTTATAGACAAAAGAACCCGGGGAGCGCATTGCAAAGATAAAATCCAAAAGGAAATGATTCAGAAGAAAGGTGGCTCGATCTTGAGTAGAAAGTGAGTCGGCCAGTTTTTGGGTATCGATTTGAGCCGTTTCAACGACATGATCAGAAGCAATGTGATTCACTCGAGCATACATAAGCTTCGCAAGCTCAGGATTGGAATCGAGTGCCTCTTTTGCCACACGATCAAAGCCTCCAGAATTAGCACCGTTTAAAGCCGCATATAAAGTCTCAATAAGCGGCGAGGTTTTTGGGCTCTCAGGATTGGTTTTTAAATCAGCCATAAGTCTAAAGAGAGTTGGGGTGAGCAGCGTTCAAGAGATCAACTTTAAGAGATTCAAAACGCTGTTTGAGCCGAGCGTCAGCGACTTCATGACGACGAGATGCCTTCATTTCCACATCCAGTTCCATCCCTTCAATTTCCTTCAGAATAAGAGTCAACGTATGAATCTGTTCCTCAGGCCAAGATTTAAAAGCACCTTCCCACTCAGACACACTCGCTTTACGTCCAAAATAATGAGCTAAAATCTCGTTTTTGGCGGCACGAAGGGCAAGGGCGTGGAGATCCATGGCGTTTTTCTTTGATTTAAATCTTATCAGTATAGCAAAAAAGCCCCCTTTTCACAAGGAGGCTTTTAGGTTTAGACCCTTTACATCATTCCACTCATGTCTGGCATTCCGCCCGACACCGGTTTTTCTTCTGGGATTTCCGTCACCACAGCACCGGTGGTGAGCACCGTTCCCGCCACAGAAACGGCGTTTTCGAGCGCTGAACGTGTCACCATCGTGGGGTCGACGATTCCGGCCTCGATCATATCGACGTATTTGTCGTTGAGTGCATCGTAACCAAACGTTTCTGAGCTGCCTCGACGAATTTCGGTGAGCACCACTTCCCCATTTTTCCCTGCGTTCTCGGCGATCTGACGAGTGGGCATCGAAAGCACACTCGCAACGAGTCGAGCACCCACGTTTTCATCCTCATTGGCACCCACGAAACCTTCCAAAACCTTAGCCGCATGCAAGAGCGCACTGCCTCCTCCGGCCACAATGCCTTCTTTCACCGCCGCCTTGGTCGCGTTGAGGGCATCTTCGATGCGCATCTTCTTTTCTTTGAGTTCCACTTCGCTGGCCGCACCCACTTCAATCACTCCGACTCCACCCGAAAGTTTCGCCACCCGTTCCATCATCTTTTCACGATCGAAGTCAGACTTACTGCCGTCCATGGTGGCTTTGATCTCAGCCACACGAGTGTCGATTTCTTTTGCGGAACCTTTCCCATCCACAATCATCGTGTGATCATTGGTCGCCAAAACTTTACAACCACGGCCGAGTAGATCCAAGATCG
>CALRCE010000042.1 GCA_943354505.1 Candidatus Peribacteria bacterium | reverse complement strand
TTCACTTTATCACGCCGGAACGGTTTAACCTGATGAAGTCCCCCCAGCATAGCTGGGGGTTTATTAGTGGTTAATTAGAAGGAACTTTCATTATAAAAGATCTTCCTACCAAAAGTCCTGAATAAAAACTGAAATGTTTTAGAGGCCACTCAGGTCTAGTACCCCGCACCACAGTACATGGTGTCAGGATTTGGATCGATAGCATCGGGAGAAACCATCAATGCCTCTTTCCAAAAGTAGACTCCATTTAAAGAGTCCAAATTATTGAATAGGGTACAGAAGACAGTATTCCCTTCACCTATCGTGTCTTCCAACAGCCACTCTTTTTTATCGAATAGATAAACCCAAATCTCTTCATAATAGGTTTCAGGATTTTCATAAAAATCGCCAAACTGAAAAACATAGGCCATTTGATGACCTACCTTATCGTAAACAACGTTTTGTGCCGGACCGCCTCTAGAGAACTCCAAACCACTCGGTGGAGCAAAAGATTCCTGAGTCACGCTGTGATCATACTTATTAACAACGTAATAAAAACCTGTGAAACTCACACATCCACCACATTGTTGTCCAACAGAAGGCAGAATAAGATCTTCTGTTTCTCCTGGAAAGACTTCAGCGATGCCATACTCGTCACCGTTTGAATTACTCAGGGGCATTTCGAAAAGTTTAACTTCTTGATTGTAATTATCCTCACCAGATAAGTAAGTTCTATACGTCCATTCAGGAAGATCAAGTGCGATTCTTTCTTCCTCCGGCATGAGCTCAAGAACAACATGATATTTATTTTGATCCAAAGGGTGCACCTCTTCCACCTTGGCTTCAATCGTATCTTCTTGAACTTCTTTGGTTTGTGCAGTCTCATTGATGGGAGAAGAACAGGCCGTCAAAAGCAAACCTAAAAGTGTGACGGTACTAGGAAGGAAAAATTTACTCATTATAGTTTTCGTAAATTGGCTGGGGTGGAGGGATTCGAACCCCCGAGTGAGGGATTCAGAGTCCCTTGCCTTACCACTTGGCGACACCCCATCGGCCCTGTGAACGGGATAAAATCCCAGTTCACAGTTTTAAAAGCACGCGAAGCATACAAAAAAGCCCACCACTTATCAAGCACGCCTTTACTTCAGTTCCAACTCAATCGCCCCTTCCGTGTCCGCGATGAGTTTTTCAATCTCGCCCTCCACGCTCACGATCACCACATCACACTCGTCTTGCCACTGCATTTCGTTCAAAAAGCTATGCCGACGACGTTCCAGCTCTTCTTCAGGCAAAGCGCTGCGTTTTAAGATACGACGTTGCAAAGTGTCCCAGCCGTCCACGGTCAAAAAAATGGATCGTAAATTGCTGGCCGGAATCAAATCTCGAATCGAGCGGAGCCCTTGCACGTCCACTTCACGAATGACGGTGCGGCCTTCTCGAAGCGGTTTCAAAATCGCTTCTTTCAAAGTGCCATAATAATTTTCACCGTGCACCACCGCCCATTCCAAAAACTCGCCGCGCCCAATACGCGCTTGAAAATCTTCTTTCGTCACAAAATTGTAGACTTCCCCGTCTTTCTCTCCAGGACGAGGATCGCGAGTCGTGCAAGAAACCGGAAACACAAAGTCCGGATGACGCTCCCGAAGCTCTTTGAGCACCGTTCCTTTTCCGGAACCCGAAGGACCAAGGATGAGAATGAGTTTACCGGCCTGTTGACCTAAGTCCTCCAATGTGATACAATTACATGATTTGCCGACTCAGAATACACAAAGTCGACAGAGAGAGAAAGGGGCTCATCCCAAAAAAAGATGACGCCCACCCTCCAGGGGACTCCCGAACCTATTTTCGGACCAAGTCTAACCTGTTAGGGCCGATGAACCCCCCTCCCTCTCTGCTTCGAACGCCTTCGGGACACGACTGCGTTCACCCAAAAAGATTTCCCACGCCGCGCCTAAAAAACGCATCTTCTCGGGAGTCACCATCCTCACAAGGGATGAAAACAAAAATAAAAAGCAGCAGTAGGGGTCGTTCTAAAGAGTTCACTCTCTAGGACTACGCAAAAGGCCGCATCAATAAAACGAAGCGGCCTTTTGATTTGCAAGAAAATAAAAAAGAACTAGAATTACAACTTAAAAAAACAATGGAAAGATCAAAAAACATCACATACTCCAGCCCAAGAAGATTCCACCTAGATCAGCAAGCACACCAAGAGTTCGGAGCTAGACTTGCAACCATCGTAGGAACTCTGCACGTATTCAACCCTCGGGTTATGACAGCCAAGAAGGTGAGAGAAATTTTAGACCTTCCTGAACCGCAAAGAAAAAAGGATGCAATAAGAGACCGGTTTTTGCGACCTGAAAACTCAAATGGAACAAAAGACTCTATTCCCCTCACTCGAAGAAAAGTCCAAAAGGCAGCACGAGAAGCATCCAGAGTGTGGGAAGATGAAGAGGGAAAAGTTGAAGAAAAAACAAAGAAAGCACGCTTCGCCTTACCCATTCGCCAAGAAGTAAAGGGGAACGAAAAGTCCATTAAAGCAAATCGAGAATGGCCGACACCCATACAAAAAGAGTACGAAGGTCTTCGTAAGGTAGGCCTTAAATTCAAAATTCTAAGAGTAAATGGAAAACAGCGTCGCCTTTCAATTGTGATTCCAGAAAATTGGGCGACTGGAGAAAGCACACTCACAATACCGGATCCAATTTTAGAAGAGTTGGAACAAGTGGGATTAAAAGACTCACCGTCAGTTCTTAAAAGTTTAGCTTACTTCTATGGGAAACTCCGCAAAGAGGCGAACAAAAGACGTCGCCAAAAAGAAAGACGTCACGGCCGAAAACAGAGCCGAAAAAGAGAAGTCGAAAGGATACAACTACATGAACTGACAGGGTATGACGAAGAGGACTTCAGTACAGAAGAGTCAGCCCAAAGTTTATCCGCGTACGAAGGAAAAGATGACGATGAAGAAGTGATAGGCGAATATCGAGACTTTTGTTGGGAGGAAGGAGTCGATTCTGATGAGGTAGAGGTAGTGGTAGAAATGGGGGAAAAAGACCCAAGTCTATTGAAAGCCATGATGCGGATGCGATGGAATTTAACAGAGTGGCGAGACTCAGCAAAAGACACCGAATGGAGGTTGCAAAAAGCAAGAGAAAGAAACAATCATCAAGCTTTGCTTCAAGAAAACTCATCAGCTGTTGATTTAAGTGAAAACGATGAAGATGAAGAGAGTGATCTGTTTGAAACAATGTTCAGAGATCCAGAAGAAGAGTCAGATTGAGTCCTACTCAATCTCGAGAAGCTCCACCTCAAAAATCAAGGTCGCTCCTCCAGGAATGGCTCCAGGGATTCCGTTGTCGCCGTAGGCCAAATCCGAAGGAATGGTGAGTTTGCGTTTTCCACCGACTTTCATGCCCACGATGCCCTCATCCCAACCTTGGATCACCTGACCAGCGCCCAACGTGAATTCAAAGGCTTGGTTTCGGTCGTAAGAACTGTCGAATTTGGTGCCATCTTCGAAAGTACCAAGGTAATTCATGGAAAGCGTGTCCCCTGCTTTGGCAGCCGCGCCTGTTCCTTCGGTGAGGTCTTCAATTTTAAGGCCAGAATCTTGAGTCATGGAAGTGTCGGTATTAGAGGTTGAATCGGTGACGCCGGGAGCCTCTGCCGTGCCACACGCACCGAGGAGCAGAGAGGAAACGAAAAACGGAATTAAAAATTTCTTCATAGCGTGGAAGATTTAGAGATTTAGAAAGGAAGATCATCCAAAGTCACAGCTTCTTCCTCAACAGGAGCCTTGAAGGCTGCGCTGTTGGAAGAACGTTCGTAACTTGCATCCATGCCTTCCCCAGTAGGAGCGCCAGCTTTGTCCAAAAGGATGATGTTTTCAGCCACGATTTCCATCTTGCTGCGTTTTTGTCCGTCTTCCCCTTCCCATTCACGAGTTTGCATGCGTCCTTCCACAAAGACTTTTCGGCCTTTTTTAAGATAGGCTTGAGCGATTTCAGCGAGTTTTCCCCAAACGACAATGTTGTGGAATTCCGCTTTTTCTTGTTTTTGTCCGCTCTTATCCATCCAGCTGCTGTTGGTTGCAATTCCGAACGAAGCCACCATTTGTCCGCCGGACGTTTGCTTTGCTTCAGGATCACGAGTGACGTTTCCGATGACCTGAGCACGGTTGAGAGAATAAGCCATAAATTGGATGGGTTTAAATTGCTCCTACTTTAATCGGGAAAAGGCGCGGAGGAAAGCCCTTTACTCGGAAATCACTTCCAAAGAAGGACGACTATGGTACTCTAGAGCCGCCTTCAGGAAGAAGGTGCCCAAAACAAGGGTAAAAAGAAGTAAAAAAACTTGCAGAAATTTCATGGAAAAAGATTTAAAGAAATATATTTTTCAAACCGGTCACGGCAAGGGCCTTTCTAAGATGGAACTGGAAGCCACTTCTGGAGCAGAAGCCCTCGTGGACGAAGTCGAAGACGGCTTTGTGCTCGAGCAAGCCGCTTTGCCCGACCCCATCGCCCACTTGGACCGCCTCGGCGGCGTGGTGCGCATTTTGGAAGTGATCCAAAGTGGTCCCGCCACCATGCCTCTCAATTTTGAAGAATGGGTGACCAAAGCCGTGGAAACCGAGGTTAAAAACACCGAAGGAAAAGTAAGGTATGGAGTGAGTATGCACCCCAAAAGCGAGAAAGTCCTGACAAAAATCTTAATTGGATCTAAAAAGCGATTGAAGGAAAGCCTCGGCAACACGCGCTTCGTGAACAAGAACTTCCAAAACCTCTCGTCCGTGCAAGCCTGGCACGAACATTTGCTCGACGACGGTGCCATTGAATTGCATCTATTTCAGAGTCAAAAGAACGGCAAAGCGGATGAGAAGGGCAAATGGTACCTCGGGAAAACCGTGGCCATTCAAAATTTTGAATCGTATTCTCACCGCGACTACAACCGTCCTGCCCGCAGTGCCAAGAACGGAATGTTTCCACCCAAACTCGCTCAAGTGCTGATCAACATCGCCATCGGCGCCATTTCACCTTCCACCGACGTGACCATCTGGGATCCTTTTTGTGGCAGCGGAACCGTTTTGCAAGAAGCCTGGCTCATGGGTTGCCGTTCCCAAGGTTCGGACCTTGCTCCCAACCTCATCGACGACGCCAAAGCCAACCTGGAATGGCTCAAATACGAGTACCAACTCCGCGACACTCCTCAAGTGGAAGTAAAGGACGCCACCGAGCTCACCGCCTACGACATCCCCAAAGACCCTCGCTTCCTTGTTTCTGAAACCACCCTCGGCCCTGCCCTGCTTCACGCCCTGCCCGCCGACGAACTCAAAGAGATCCAAGTGGAACTCGAAACGCTGTACGAAGGCTTCTTCCAAAACCTCAAAAAGATCGTCAAAGAACCGCTCACCGTGGTCTTCACCGCTCCTTATCATCGCTTGGGAAATGAACGCCTCTTCCTCCCTCACCTCCCAAAAATCCTGGGCAAATACACTGAAGTCGTGCCACTTTCAGATCACCAGCGCCCTTCCCTCTTCTTTGAACGCAAGGATCAGTTGGTGAGTCGCGAAATCTGGAAAGTCATCGTGGGCTGATCTCGTTAAGCGAAGCAGCGCTCAGCCAAAAATTCATTTGCAGAGCAAAAGACGCTTCGCTATACTCCGCCTGCACCAGTTTGTCGGGCAACGCCGACTTTGAAAAGACCGGTTCTCATATTCCCCTGTAGCTCAGTGGTAGAGCAAGCGACTGTTAATCGCTTGGTCGTTGGTTCGAATCCAACCGGGGGAGCCATTTTGGACTAAGCCAAGTTCTTCACGGCCTCTTCAAGAGCAGCCCTTATAATCTTCTCCAACGAAACG
>CALRCE010000041.1:5038-6701 GCA_943354505.1 Candidatus Peribacteria bacterium | reverse complement strand
GACTGTGGTTAAGGGTTATTTGGCTTGCCCATATTACTTTATGGGCTCCTTAACCACGCTCTTCGTTATATTAGCCTTCCCATAAAGTACTTTTGACGTATGGTTTTTTTTCTGTTATAATTTCAAGATTCGTTCGATCTCCAAAATTAAAACAAAAACACCATGAAGCTTCGCCGCCCTATCCTGACTGCATTCTTTTCCTCCGTTTTCTTCGTTGGAAGTTTAGGCCTCGGAGTGGCGAGCACCACGGATCTTAGGGCTTCCGTTTTAGACTTTACTGCGGCTGTTTTTAAAGGCCCGGATGAAGTGGAAGTGACCACGGGCGTGCAGTTGGAGAGCACCGTTGAACCTGATAAAACGGGACAGTGGAGTTTTTGCGACTATGAAGTTCCCGCTCTGCCTCAGTACAATGTGGAGCTCGAGTCCGTGAGCGTGGATGAAGCCATCGAGCAAAGTACGGTCTTCATGGTGGATATGACGTTTAAAAACACCGGTGACACGCGCCTTTTTTCTCTCGCCAGTGGATGCAGCAATGTTCCGATGCTGAGCGTTGGGACTCAAAAAAGTCAGGACCGCGACAGTTTATTTGGTGCCACTGAAACGGCGATGTCTGGATGGGTGAGTGGAAACCGAATCCAAATGAGTGACCTTTATGCCGATCCTGGACAAAGTTTTCATGTGACCTTCCAAAGCATTGCTCCCGCTAAGGATGAACTCTATCGTGAATTCTTCCAACCTGTGGTGGAAGGCATTGCTTGGATTGGAGAAACTTTTACAGTAGATATTCCCGTTGGGGCCGTGACCGACCAAATGAAGGACGACATCAACTTTGTGAGCGACGTGTCGATGGGAGTCGCCGATTTGACTGGCTTGGAACGCAACATCATTGTCGATCTTTCGGACCAAATGATGTACGCCCGTTTTGGGGAAACGACCACCTGGAGCATGCAAATTTCTTCTGGAGCTTGGGATCACCCCACTCCTCCTGGGAACTACGAAATTTTGACGAAACAAGAACTGCGCATCGGTTCTAAATCGCCGCACTACCGCATGCCGTACTTCCAACTCTGGGACTACCGCGGGTACGGAATTCACGCCTTGCCTTATCTCGCCAACGACGGTGGAACGTTCTGGACCGAAGCCTTGACTCACATTGGAGTGCCAGTCAGCCACGGATGCATTCGAACGCTGCCCGACGATGCTGTGAAGATGTACGAATTCACCGACATCGGAACGCCGATTGTGGTGCAGAAGTAAGTCGAGTCTGAAAGAATTTTCTCCTCGAAACAGGACCCGCCGCTTCGCGGTCCTGCGGAACTTTCAGTCTTCCCGACTTCGTCGAAAATCCTTTCAGACTCTCCGGGGGTTCTAGTTTAACTTCTTCAGCGTGACCTTGAGAATGGCGCTGCGGAGCATTTGTTTGACGGTGAAGAGCCAGCCGCCGATGGTCACACTTTGGCCTTCACGAGGGAGGTAGCCGAGCGTGTCCATGATGAGAAAGCTCACGGTCTTGTATTCGGGGTGATCGAATTCGAGCTCGGTTAGTTTTGTAACGTCGTCCAGCTCTACACGGCCTGAAAGTTCGTATTCGTTTTCGCCGAGTTTTTTGATGTTTTCTTCTTCCGTATCCTGCTCGTCTTCGATGTCCCCGACGAGTTCTTCG
>CALRCE010000041.1:0-5028 GCA_943354505.1 Candidatus Peribacteria bacterium | reverse complement strand
TTCCTGCGGTGCCGCCGAACTCATCCAATAGAATGGCCATGTGTTGACGCTTCTTTTTGAACTGGTGGAAGAGCTCCTTCACGTGGATGCTGGCGGGCAATTTTATGGGCGTGAGTAGATCGATTTGGCGAAGGCTGACAGAGTCGGGTTCGTCTTCTTCGTGGTGTGCTTTGAGCAGGGTTTTGATCGAGAGAATGCCCACGATGTGATCGATGCTGTCGCGGTAGACGGGGATGCGAGTGTGGGTGTGGTTGACGACGAATTCGGTGGCGTCGTCGAGGTGGTAGTTTTCGGGAAGGGCGTCGATGTGCACACGAGGCGTCATGATTTCTTCGGCACGGATGTCGTTGAATTCCAGCGCGTTTTCAATCATTTCCAACTCTTGTTTGTCGATGCTGCCTTCTTCGGCACCAATGGAAGCCATGGCGATGAGTTCTTCGTCGGTGACCTGGATGTGATGCTGAGCGCCTAGGAGTTTAAGCATGCCATTCACCAAAAAGTCTAAAACAAAAATGAGAGGGGTGAGAAGAGCTCCAATGAAGAAGAGGGCGGGTGCAAAAAGAGGCCCGATGGTTTTGGCATAGGTGGTGGCGAGAGACTTTGGAATGATTTCACCAAAAATTAAAATCACGGCGGTCAAGATTCCGGTGGCGATTCCAATACCGGCGTCGGCGAACATGCGGGTCATGACCACCGTCGTTAAAGCGGAAGCGGCGACGTTCAAGAAGCTGTTGAGCAGCAAAATAGTGATCAAGGTCTTGTGATGCGACTGCTTGAGCTTGGCCAAATAGCCGGCGCCTTTGACTCGGCTTTCCACAAGAGTTCTGACCTGGGCAGGGGTCAACGAAATGATCGCGGTTTCACTGGCTGCGGTCAGTGCGGAGAAGAAGAGAAGAAAGACGACGAGGACTAAATCGGGATCCAAAGGGAGCGGCAGAAATTAATAACAAAGGGGATTGTAACATGTTCTTTCTGTTTTTACCAACTTCTGATATAAATCGACTATGAAAATCCTCTCTCGCGATTTGGTGGCTCTTGTTTCTCAGGCTCTTCTGGAGGCTTTCCCGGAGCTCGGTTCTGAAGAAGTTTTGACCGTGATCAGCATTGACGATCCGCGCGACGTTAAGCATGGGGAGTTTGCAACGGGGGTGGCGATGAAGCTTTCGAAACGACTCGGCAAAGCGCCGAAAGACATTGCGGAAGCTTTGATTGCGCACTTTCCCAAAGACTATCGCTTGGAAACGGTGGAGTTTGCGATGCCCGGTTTTGTAAACATGAAACTGTCGGATGCCTTTTTGCAGGAGGGACTCAAGCAATTGGAAGGCGGTTTCTCGGTGGAGCAGGGCGTGGATGTCACGGCGGGGGAAGAGCGCCCGATCATTGTGGAATACAGCAGCACGAATGCGGCCAAACACATGGGCGTGCACCACATCATCACGACGATTTTGGGAGATTCACTGGCGAATTTGGTGGAATTCATGGGCCATGAGGTGGTGCGCATCAACCACTTGGGCGACTGGGGAACGCATTTTGGAAAAATCATTTATGCGATCGAAGCCTGGGGCGACACTGCGGCGATTGAGGCTAATCCCAACGACGAACTCACGCGCCTGTATGTAAAATTTCATGAAGAGGCGGAAAAGCATCCGGAATTAGAAGAGGAGGCGCGAAAAATCTTTAAGGCCTTGGAAGACGGAGACGAGGAGCGCACGGCGCTGTGGAAATGGATTGTGGAAGAAAGTTTGAAGGACTTGCGAAAAATCTTCACACGGCTCGGCGTGGAATTCGACCACATCACGGGAGAAAGTTTTTACCTCAACATGACGGATGAAGTGATCGCAGATGGAATGAAGGCGGGTGTGTTCACGGAAGGGGAAGGCGGCTCACTGATTTACCCCATGGGACTGGATGAAAAAGGCGAAGAAAAGACGCCGGCTTTGATTCGAAAGAGTGATGGAACAACGTTGTATTTGACTCGCGATTTGGCCACCATCAAGTATCGAATGGACACGTGGCATCCGCTGGCGATTTTGTACGTCGTGGACCACGCACAGTCCTTGCATTTTGTTCAAAACTTCATCGTTGCCAAAGCCCTGGGCTACGACAAAATCGCCACCGCCAGCGGCGCCGATTTGAGCACTTCGCTCGAACACATTTCTTTCGGACGCATGAGTTTTGGAGATCGATCCATGAGCACGCGAAAAGGAAACGTCATCAAGCTCAGTGAAATCTTGGACGAAGCCGTGAAACGCGCCGGCAGTTTGGCGGCCAACAAAGGTTCGGAGCTACCTCGCGAAGATCTCTACGCGCTCACTGAGATTGTGGGTGTGGCGAGTGTGAAGTACACCATTTTGTCGCAAGATCGGAACAAAGACTTAGTATTCGACTGGGATAAAATCATCACGCTCGAAGGGAATTCGGCGCCCTATTTGCTTTACTCTTATGCCCGCGGCAGCAGCATTGTGCAAAAGGCGGAGGCCCAGTTTGGTCCCCTGGACTTGGCGGGATTGCCCAAGCTCACCGAGGAAGCCGAAAAGGCCATGGTGCGAAAACTGATCAAATTCCCGGAAGCTTTGCAGCGTGCTTTTGACGAACGTAAGCCTCACATCATGACGACGGCGCTGTACGAACTTTGCCAAGAGTTCAACCGTTTTTATGGCAATGTGCACGTGGTGAACGCCACAACCGAAATGGAGCGCCGCTCACGGCTTGGGGTGGTGTGCGCCTTCATGAACGTGCTCAAAAGTGGGCTCTCGATTTTGGGAATTCCCGTTTTGGATAGGATGTGATAGAGTCGGGTGGACTAAACTCTACACCATGACTTTTCTCTCACGCTCCTTGTGTTTGGATCAGCTTAAGACGACTTTTTTGCGTTTCCCTTTGGCGTTGCTCAGCAGCACCGCTTGTACGGCGCTCATCATTTGGAGCACGTGGACTGAAGTTGAGACACCGGAGTGGGTGAGTCGCTCCATTCCCACGCTGTTTGTGGGGATTTTGTTTTTTGGGGGACTTTCTTTGCTTTCGGAAGGGCTTAAACTTCGCGCGTGGCTGATTCAACTCTTGGGCATTCCCGTGCTTTACTTTTTGGTTTACAGCGCGGATCAGAGACTCCTCTATGGCATGATGGACATGCAGCATGTGGGTCTGGTTTTTGTGGGGTCGCTGGCTTTGATTTTTGCCGGTTGCCGACTTGAGAAACAGAGCGACAAAGAAGAGAAGAGTTTTTGGGGATTTGGAATTTCGACTTGGTTCAGAGCCTTGGTGTCCATTGCGAGTGCTCTTGTTTTGGTGATTGGATTCCAGCTCGCGTTCTTCTCCATTGAACAACTCTTCGATCTGACTTTGAGCTATCACTGGCACGAAACCACTCTAAGTTTATTTTGTGTGTTTGTGGCCAGCTTCGTTTTTTACACCGGAATTCCAAGCCGGGGGGAAGAACTGGAGAACGCCGCCTGGGAAGAGAAAAGCATTCGATCCATTGCTCATTACTTGAGCTTCCCGCTTTTGCTCACCTATTTTTTGATTTTGAGTGCGTATGTGATCAAAATCCTCGTCACTCAAAATTGGCCAGAAGGCTGGGTGGCCTTGCCTGTGCTGCTCTTCACGCTGCTCGGTTTCGGCACCTTTGCTTTGGTTTACCCCATCAAAGACGACAAAAAGTTCTGGTTGATTCGTAGTTTTGTGCGGTTTTTCCCTTACACCACGCTTCCCTTTTTGATCGTTTATTTTGTGG
The DNA here is from genome assembly GCA_943354505.1 of Candidatus Peribacteria bacterium. Taxonomy (GTDB): domain Bacteria; phylum Patescibacteriota; class Gracilibacteria; order UBA1369; family 2-02-FULL-48-14. Next base: position 1,295 of record CALRCE010000041.1, on the reverse strand, counting down.
CGTTCTGGATGCGCATCAGCCAATACGGCTTCACCGAAATGCGTTCAATTGGAGTTTTGCTCGGGGTGGTGATCACGCTGTGGGCTCTGCATTTTGGATTCTATAAAAACCCGACTTTGCGCACGATCCCGGTCACACTGGCTTTCACCGCTTTCCTCTTCAGTTTTGGCCCTTGGGGAGTGACTTCGTTTTCGGAGTGGAGTCAGATGAATGAACTGCAAAAAGTTCTGATCACGAATGGCATTTTGGTGGATGGACAGATCGTTCCCGCCACTGAAGATTTGCCCAGCGAAGTGGACACGGAGGTGAGTTCCAAAGTGGACTATCTTGTACAGAATTACGGCTCCGAAGTTTTCGATATTTGGTTTGGGACGGGAACCACAGGAATGGGCTCGGACGAAATTGTGATGAAGTTTGGACTCAGTTACTACAGCTCTTATTATGGAGGGAATCCCAGCGAGCAGTACTTTTCTTACTGGTCCGACTCCTCTGAGGTTTCTCAAGTGAGCGGCTATGACTCCACGCTGAGCTACTACGGCTACAGTGGGGGTTACAATGGGATGAATGGAGACCTTGGCTACGAGGAAACGATCCCGGGCACCACTTATGTCTTGCCCAATGGAGCGGGTGAGCTCACGGTTTCTTTCACCGAAGGTCCTCTAGCTTTGAACTTTGAACTCAAAGGCAAAACCTATTCAGTGCCTCTGGATGAATTTGTGGCTTCCTTAAAAGAGCAAGGCACAAGCGATGGACCCACTCCTCGTGAGGCTTTGAGTGTGAGCCTGAACCAGCCTGGATTTAAGGCTAAAATCTTCTTCAACAACATCAGTTGGACGATGCAAGACGAGGTGATGAGCTCCATGGACGTGGACACGGACATTTACTTCAGCGCTAAGTAGGTAACTGTTTACGTGGCCTGGAGTGCCGCGGACTTGCGCCGTCAGGATTTGTTTTGGAATTCACCGACGTCGGTGAATTGGCGGTCATTTTAGTTGGATGTAAAGAAACACTCTTGTAACTTCTCGCTAGGCTCGCGATGATACAAAGTTACATGGCATGTTAACAGTTAGCCAAATAGGGCTTGCCCTTGGCGGCTGGCCTGCTTAAAATGCGTTGGCAACGGAGAGGTGGCCGAGTGGCTGAAGGCACCACACTGCTAACGTGGCAGACGGTAAAACGTCTCGAGGGTTCAAATCCCTCCCTCTCCGCCAGTTAGGAAATGAAGTCATTGGCTCGCCCGCTACGCGGGCTCGCCAGCCGTTTTTCGGGGAAATTTCAAGCCGTTTTGAATTCAG
>CALRCE010000040.1 GCA_943354505.1 Candidatus Peribacteria bacterium | reverse complement strand
AAAAAAAGAAAACTACGAAGCCTTTGTAAACCGACTCCAGAAGCACGCTGCAAATTCCTTGAAAAACCTCGATCTCAAACCCGTTTGGAACGTGGACTTAGAAATCCAAAAAGAAGAGTTGACCTTAGAAACCGCCCTCAAGTTGGAAAGTTTCGCTCCCTTTGGAGTGGGGAACCTTGAGCCGATTTTACTGATCAAAAACTTCACTATCACTCAAACAAAAGCGGTTGGAACGGCGGGTGAACACCTGCAAATCTATTTTGAGAGTAGACAGGGTGAATCCCCCCTCAGAGGCATTGGGTTCCGATTGGCAGAAAAAAAAGAAGCCCTGCTCTTGGCCAAGGACTTCCTCATCAAGTTGAAATCAAATTCCAAGAACCGTGAAGGTTTTGAAATTGAAGTGATGGACGCAGCTTAGGAGTTTCTACAGTACGACCGTAAAATGTGTACCCCACATTACAAGCATGAGCGCCACAAGATGAACCGCGAGCAAAGACAAAGAAACCAAATAAGTCTGGTGAGCGGTGGCAGGTTTGTGGTTGATCAACTTTTTAAGCATTTTGTTTGGATTATTAAATCAACCCATTATACCAGATAAATGCGAGTCTGAAAAGTTGCACTTGTCTTTTTTGGCTAAAATCTATAAACTCTTCCCTTATACATGCAGCAGCACAGTATTGACCAAAACTTAAAAAAGTTGTACAATATTCCGAATACCTTCAATGAACCTCGTCAATAAACAACAAGCCGAAGAACTTCTCAAAGCGTCAAAAAAAATCTTGATTGCCCCTTCTTCTCCGATGGATGGAGACAGTGTGGGGAGCTCGCTCGCGCTGATGGCGGTACTCCGAAAAATGGGGAAGGAAGTGACGGTCGTGGGCTACGACAAAATGCCCGACTCTTTAAAGTTCCTTCCTTACGTCAGCCAAATTCAGCCCGAGCTTCCCGAATCCAAGGACTTCATCATCTCAGTAGGAACGAACGAAGCAGAAGTGGATCATCTCAAATACGAGGTTGAAAATGGACGCCTGAACATCATCCTCACTCCAAAGTCCGGACGTTTCGCCGCCAAAGACATTCAATTCGTGACCGAAGAACCTGATTTTGACCTCATCGTGACCGTGGACACCGGAGACTTAGTGCAACTCGGAAAGCTCTACGAACTCCACAAGGATCTCTTCACAAAGCTGCCGGTGCTCAACATCGATCACCATGCTTCGAACGGAAAATTTGGAAGTCACAACTACCTTGAATACGGATTCGCGGCGACCACCCAAATGATCACGCCCATGATTCAGGATTTTGAAAAAGAACTGGGAGAACCCCTGATCGACGAAGATGTGGCGACTTTGCTCCTCGTTGGAATCATCACCGACACCGGTTCCTTTCAACACTCCAACACCACTCCCGAAGCCTTTGAAGTGGCGGCAGATCTTTTGGATCGTGGAGCGCGTCAGCAAGAAATCATCAAACACATCTACAAAACCAAGAGTCTCGCTTCGCTCAAACTCTGGGGACGAGTGCTGTCCAAAATTTCCTACGAACCCAGTGTCAAAGCCGTCTATTCCACCATCACTCTCAAAGATTTGGAAGACACAGGAGCGGCTTCCGACGACAACGGAGGAATCATTGATGAGCTCATGAGCAGTGCCCCCGGCGCAGAAGTGGTTTTCCTTTTGAAAGAAAAAGAACCCGGCTTCGTAACCGGAAGCATGCGTGCCCCCGGACAACTCGCCGACGTGAGCGAAATCGCCAAAGGCATGAACGGAGGCGGACACAAAAAAGCCGCCGGCTTCAGACTCCGCAACGTGACCATGGAACAAGCCGTGGAAGAAGTGAAACGTCAGATCGGCGCTCACCTCGCACCCAAACTTGGACTCACTCAAACTCCAATTTCTGTTCCACAATCCGTTCAACAAGCACAAGCCGAGCAAGAAGGCCGTCTCTTCCCGGGTCTCGTGGCTCGCCCTCAAACCAGCATTCCAAAACCTTCTGAAGGAGGAGAAGATTTGCTGCTCAAAGACTTTCGAGCACGCCAAGATCAAACAACGCCTCCCAGCGGCGACTTCATGAAAACCGCCAGCACCGCCTTCTTTCAAGACAAAGACGGACAACTCCGACCAGATCCAAACACCGCCACCGTCGGCGACGTGCTATCCCAGATGGGGAACTAAAGTTGAGCAACGATCGCATCGTCAAAATCCACATCGGTGGTGACGCGTGAAACATCGTCATCGGCTTCCACCAATTCCACAAGTTTCAAGGTTTCTTTAGCAATCGCTAGATCACTGATCATCTTGGTGTCCTTGGGTTTCCACACGAGTTCAGCTTTCACAATTTTATAACCTTTCGCTTCCAAGGCTTTTCGAACAGAACCCATTTGCTCAACAGGCGCATAAACTTCGAAATGACCTTCCTCATCTTGAGTCAGGTCATCTGCACCCGCATCGATGAGTTCCAATTCCACGTCGTCGCCGGATTTGCCGCCGGTGTTCACGCGCAAGAAGGCCTTTTTTTCAAACTTCCATGCCACACTGCCCGAAGAACCAATGTTCCCACCGTTCTTGGTCAAAATGGTGCGTAAATTACTGAAGGCGCGATTGGTGTTGTCGGTGATCACGTCGATCATCATCACGCTGCCATCCGGCCCAAACGCTTCGTAGGTCACTTCTTCAAAAACAGCTCCATCCTTGTCTTCACCCGTTCCTTTTTTAATGGCACGATCAATGTTCGCGTTGGGCACATTATCTTCTTTTGCCCGGTCAATCGCTGCCCGAAGATTGGAATTCATCACGGGGTCTCCACCCGCTCGAGCCGCAATCGCAATGAGGCGTGCATGCATCGTGAACACTTTTCCTCGCACTCCATCCACAAGGGCCTTGGAACGTTTGATGTTGTCGAAATGACTGTGTTTTGCCATAAAACCTAAAGAGAGTGCACAGGTATTTTACTCAAAAGAGCAAAGGTTTTCTAGGCCAATACGATGAAGGCGACTCAAGATTGAGCGCATAAGTTAAATATGTTATAATGCTGAGAATACTAAACAAGATATGGGGTTTGAATCTTCATCACAATCTAAGTCACCTTTAGAAGAGGCACCAAAACCTGAAGACTTGGCGGCACAAGCCGAACTCCAGTTGACCGTCCTCAAATACGAGGCGAAAGAAAACGAACCAAGAATTCATCAAGGAAGCTGGGAGTTTAGAGGAGAGCACTTCCAAGACGTCCAAATTTCGGGCGACTTCAAAACACTTTACTACTTTCTGCAGAACAAACTGGGGTCAAATAAAGACTTTGCCCGTCTTCCAAGCGTAGACAAAAGAGATTATCTGATCGGTGTTATTGAGCTGGCAAGAAAATACAATCCAGATGTCAATTTAGACGATTTCGAAAGTTATAAGGGAAAAACACTTTTACTGCCGACAGAATTGATTGTAGCTCCTAGGTTCAATGCAGTTCTAGTGCAAGGGAGCGAGGGCACGCGCCGTCTTGAAGAACTTGCGGAATACGACGGATTTGAGGTCACCGATCCTGCTGCTCAAGAGCGTATTTACAGAGATAGTTTAGCCAATACGGTCACAGTCCCTGAGAGCCCTTATTATGCAAGAAAAGAAAACAATGGGGAGAGCCCAAATCAACTCTATCCAGAAACAATCAAACGTTTCGAAGAAATGGCTGAGGAATTCTCAACTTTAGAGTTTGGAGGGGTCACGGGTTGGGGCTTGGTTTACACCGATGCTTTGAGAGATCTGGACCTGCAACAGAAGACTTACGCAGCAAAAGGAAGGTCCACATACAAAAGCACAACTCACACCACTGGCTGTGCAGTGGATTGTTCGATTGGTCGTTTACGTCACCCAACCCTTGGGGAAGTCACTTATTCAGATCGTTCAGATCCAAAGCATCCTGTCCCTTCAAAAGAATGGGCTCCCATCATTGAGCCGATGTGGCCTGAGATGGAAAGGCTCGCTCTCAAACATGGCTTTGTCGTTTATAGAGAAGGAGATCACCTCCATCTTTATGCACCCAAAGGAAGAAAATTAGAGGGTCTCTTCGATGGCGCTCAAAACGCAGTAGCCTCAAATGAATAAGAAGCTTTAAAAAATGGTCTTTGCAATAATCTCCGCCACTCCTTCTTCAAAAGGACTGGGGATGAAGTGTTCGGCTGTTGGGTCCGACACGATAGCCGCCAAAGCTTCCGCCGCACGAAGGAACATGCTTTCGTCGAATTGTTTAATGCGGGCATCGAGCGCGCCGCGGAAAAGACCCGGGAAAACAAGCACATTGTTGAGTTGATTGGCACAGTCGCTGCGTCCCGTTGCGGTGATCGCGGCACCCGCGGCGCGCGCTTCTTCTTCGGTGATTTCTGGCACAGGATTCGCCATGGCAAACACAATGGCTTTGGGGGCCATGCTTCTCACCATGTCTTGACTCACCAATCCTGCTTTAGACACGCCAATGAACACGTCGGCACCCTTCATCACAGTGGCCAAATCTCCGTTGATTCCTTCTGGATTGGTACGTTCCGCCAAAGCCATTTTTACACTGTTCATGTCCTCGCGCCCTTTCACCACCGCTCCGCGGGAATCCACGATGATCACATTGTTGAAGCCGTGGGCCAGCAACAATTTGGTCACCGAAAGTCCAGCCGCGCCGGCTCCGTTCACCACGATGCGAGCGTGCAAATCTTTTCCAACCACCTTGAGAGCGTTGATCAGCCCCGCCAGCACCACGATGGCGGTTCCGTGTTGATCATCGTGAAAAACAGGAATATCCAGCCGCGCTTTTAGTTTTTCTTCCACTTCAAAGCAGCGGGGAGCCGCAATGTCTTCGAGGTTAATTCCCCCAAATCCATCGGCAAGGTTGCAGACCAATTCCACAATCGCATCCACATCCTGCGTTTTCAGTACAAGTGGATAGGCGTCCACGCCCCCAAATTCTTTGAACAAAAGCGCTTTGCCTTCCATCACCGGGTAAGCGGCCGCAGGGCCGACGTTCCCAAGACCCAAAACCGCACTTCCGTCACTCACCACCGCAATGGTGTTTCCTTTGGGACTGAGCTCATACAGTAGGCTAGGGTCCGCAGCGAGAGCCATGGAAACCGCGGCCACACCGGGGGTGTAGGCCACACTCAAGTCCTGCCGATTTCTAACGGCGACTTTTGAGAACACACCCAACTTACCCTTATTTTGTCGATGCAGAGCTAAGGAAGCGTCGTCAAAATTATTACTCATTGGGCTCTAAGTCTGATGGAATTTCAGTGGGCCCCACGGAGTAAGGCGTTTCTGTCGGTTCTACGGAGTCGGTTTGCTCTTCAGTCGTAGAGTCATTACCGAACATGTCGTTCAAACTGCTGTCGTCTTCAACAGGCTTATTCGATCCACATCCAGCGAGGAGCAAGGTCAGTGCAGAAAGGGCGAGAAGCTTTTTCATACAATTTAGGTTAGAAAGCTGAAGTTTTTCCATCCCGGATGTCGAGAATGACATCAAAGGAACGCTCATACTTTATCGTGATATTTGCGCTGGGGGAATAGTAATAATCCACAGGTCCCGTTCCCACGCCAATGCTGTCGGTCTCAAAGAGTTCCCAATCGCTGAGCAGCGCCATCATGTCAGTCCCCACCCCATCCACTTGAATCACTTCTCGCAAATCCGCCAGGATTTCATCCATCGTTTTATCGGAGCTGGTGGTGTCCGCATATTCCACACTGTAAACGATGGAATCCATGTACTTCTGCAAGTAAGGAGCGTAATCCCCATCTCCTCGCAAAGCGACCAAATTCACCAAGGTTTGATTGGGCAAATAGATGTACCATTCTTTGTAAAAAAGCCCGTCGTCGTGGGACAAAATCAGAGCGTCGTAGCCCCCAATGCTTGTCTCATTGGCATCCCATTCACTTTCCGATTCAATGGCCTCGAACAACTCGTCGGCACTTTGACCTTCATTGTTGGCGTAACGCGTCATGAGCAAGGTGCCTCCGTTTTCATAAGGAGTGAGCAAACTCACTTGCCCATTGGCCGAATCCAAGAGAAAAGCGGCTCCCACTCCTTCTTGTTTGTAGCCCCACTCAAAAGGAACTTTCAAAGTAATATCCACGGTGGGGAAGTCCAAGCGAGCCCAAGTGCTGGATTCGTCGTAAGCGAGATCGCCCGAATTCACCACTTGCAGGCGATACACCATTTCGGCGATCTCACCGCGAGTCAGCGCTTCTTCCCCGTGCCAGTACCCATCGGTTTGAGGTCCAGCGACGTTGTAGTTATTTGCAAATTGAGCATAGCCCGCGTACCAGTCTTCCGTGCCCACATCGGCAAAGGGCCTCTCCTCAGGCGTGCTTGCCGCTATCCCAGCCGCAAGCAAAAGCATCTTCATGGCTTCGGCACGATTCACACTTTGGCCCGGCTTGAAACTGCCATCGGAATATCCTCCCACGATGCCTTCATCGAGAGCAGTCCCCACCAAGTCGGCGTACCATGCTTCCGCACTGATGTCGTTGAAACTCGTATCGGCACCCGCCCCCGTTTGCACCGCCACAGCCATTCCCATCAAAAACATTTTAAGAGCCTCAGCACGATTCACTTCTTGATCGGGCCTAAAGGTGTCATCCTCGTATCCTTCCAAAATGCCTTGTTCCACCAAACTGCTGATCGCGGTGTAATGACGATTCGTCGTGGCAAGATCGCTAAAACTCGCTTCAGCCAAACGAGGAAAGGCGGGGAAAAGAAGTACCCCAAGGACAAGGGAAGTGAAAAATCGTTTCATGGGTGGAGTGAAAAAGTCGCACCTATTTTAACGTAGAAGCGACTTTGTCCCAAGCTCCAATTTCAAATTAAAACGAAACTTCTCCAGGACTAAAAGTATCCAAGTTTTCCTTGCCGATGACTTTGATGACTTCTGCCACGGCATCCTTCATGGGAACCGCACGTTGTTGACCCTTAGACATGTCACGCAAAATCACCACGCCTTCTCGCACTTCGGTCGCACCTAAAATCAAACAGTAAGGAACCGCAAACTTGTCCGCGAGACGCATCTGAGCCTTCATGCTGCCTTTTCCGAGCGCACCCACAGTGCGAACACCCGCTTCACGCAAGTCATCGATGAGTCGAAGGGATTTCTTTTTAGCCTCGTCTCCCAGTTGAGCCACGAAAATGTGCACTTCGTCCTTGGAAGGCACTCGCACATTGTTGGTCTTCATTTGGTTGATGATGCGTTCGATTCCAAGCGCAAATCCAACGGCTGGAGTTTCAGGTCCACCCATGAGTTCCACAAGGCCGTCGTAACGTCCTCCTCCTCCCACCGCATTTTGAGCGCCCACTTCGCTGTCCCAGAATTCGAATACCGTTTGAGTATAATAATCCAGTCCACGCACCAGCTGAGGATTTTCGGTGTAGCCGATTTCCAGTTCATCCAAGAATTCCTTCACTTGATCGTGGAACGCTTGATCTTCAGGGGTTCGGTACTCGCCAAATTTGGGAGCCATTTGAGCTAAAATGCGACAGTCCTCAACCTTACAATCCAAAAGACGAAGAGGGTTGGTGTTCAGACGACGTTGGCAATCTTCACACAGAGAGCGTTCCTTTCCAGCGTAGTAGTTGAGCAAAGCTTCGCGGTATTTTTCACGGCTCTTTTGAGAACCAATGTTGTTGATTTGGAGGCTGATTTTCTTGTCGATGCCCAAGTCTTTAAACATCTTGAAAGCGATGAAAATACACTGCACATCGAGGGCTGGATCACTTTCTCCAATGATTTCCGCTCCAATCTGCCAGAACATACGGTAGCGGCCTTTTTGAGGTCGGTCGTAACGGAAGTGCGGCTCAATGTAGTAGAGCTCCACCGGCTGAGGCAATTCCTTCATTCCATGTTGAATGTAGGCACGCACGGCCCCCGCAGTTCCTTCCGGTTTCAAAGTGAGGCTGCGTCCACTATTGTCGAGGAAGGTGTACATTTCTTTCGAAACGATGTCTGTGTCTTCTCCCACCGCACGTTTGAACACTTCGGTGTGCT
>CALRCE010000039.1 GCA_943354505.1 Candidatus Peribacteria bacterium | reverse complement strand
CCACCCGCGTGAGCGGACATGCTCCTGAAGCATGCGCGTCTGCCATTTCGCCACGAGTGCATTTGTGGGGTCGCACCCCAAGCACGCGGATTCTATCTCACCACCTGTTAGAAATCAAACTGCTGGACTTTTTAGCAAAAAGGTTGGATAATAAGCACTTTCAACAATTATGTTCGACACGCTCAAAAATTGGTTAGGGCTAGGAGAAAATGATCAAGATCCATTAGCCAAGAACAGTGCCGTCCAACGTGCCGTTCGTGCGGTGGAGGCGGATGTAGGGCGATCCATCCCCCACCAGCTGATTTCAAGAACGCGAGGACAACTCGGAGGCGTGCTCGGGCGTTTTAGCAAGGCGGGCGGCCAAAACCGAGTCGAGGTGAACCGTGATGTGCTCCATGACACAGCCGAAACCTTTAAAACCGTCTATCACGAACTTTTGCACGCCTTCGGATTGATGGACGAAGGAACTGTCGAAGGACTCACTCAACTGGCTGCCCTTCGTCACGGCATTCAAAACCGTGTACAGGCTGTCGCCTATCCCGAGCGTGTCAGGGCCTTCAATAAAATCACCGAACTTGTAACGCCTGGTGTCAAAAATGCGCGTGACCGTTTCAACCGCATGCTCAAGTGGGCCCAAGGCAACGAATTCACGAGGCAAACTCAAACTGCCGTCGCCCTCCGCGAGAAAGGCCACAGCAGTTCTGCAGCGCAAACAAAAGCCCAGCAACTATTGGCAGACATTCGATGAAGTTGTAATTTCATCAGTCATCACCTCCTGACAACAGCGGCGGTTTGACGCCCAAACCAGGACGAGTACCATGCAAACATGGACACTAAAATTGCCCTCTTCCAAAATAAAGAAATCCGAAAAACCCTCCACAACGAAGAGTGGTGGTTTGTTATTGAGGATGTAGTCTTGGCACTGATTGATTCGAATGATTCAAAGCAATACATCCAGCGAATGAAAGAGCGAGATGAAGAGCTAAACAAAGGGTGGGTACAACTTGTACTTACCCTTGAAGTACTTACAAAAGGTGGTAAACAAAAGATGAATTGCGCGAACACCGAAGGCTTTGAAGAAAATAAAATCGCTGCCAAAAAAGGCGGAAAAGTAGCAGGAGCTGCACGTAAAAACTTAGAACTGGAGAGTGGCAAAAAAGTTTCCACTTCAAGGAACTACATCGAAACACAACAAAAGAAGAAACGACTGAGCTGAAGTCTTAATTGGTCGGGCGACACGCAGTGTCACGTGCCCCGGGCACCGGCTTGGTTTTTTATGGTGCTGCGCGCCAAAAAACAATTGGTCGGGGTAGCAGGACTCGAACCTGCGGCCTCTCGGTCCCAAACCGAGCGCAATAGCCAACTTTGCTATACCCCGACAAATGCGGCAGCACGTACATCAGTACGTCAGCGCGAGCGAGTATAAGCGAAACCTAGAGTGCTACGCAACCGTTTTCCCTTCAGCAAGGTTCTTGAGCATACGTTTGAGCGCCTCGTGGCGAGACATGTTCAGTTCGATAATCGGATGTGCTGTGTCGGCTTGAAAAGGATAAGCAATTTTCTTGTAAGCACCACTACCACCCACCACTGCTGTAGATTCAGCCGAGTATTTATAGGCCTTCCCCGCCGCGTCCGTAAGTTCCAGAGTAGCTATAAGGGTCGACTTCTCAGGATTGATCTTGAAACTGAAAGCCGTATAGCGCTTGCCCTTGAGAGCGGCATCCACTTGTGGAGCAAGTTTTGCTTCTCTGCCTTCCACAAAAACTTGGTCTAAAAGTTCACGAGTTTGGACTCGAAGCTTGTACTCTTCTGGAGTTTCTCCGGGTTGAAGGGTCAGAGCAGGAGCCGCCTCACGCTTTTTTTTCTTTCACAAGTTCAAAGTGAGGCAAAATGTTGGTGCTCGTCATGAGGCCATTTGCAGGAGTGAAACTGTCACCCGCCTTAAGGACGTAGCTTTCAGAAACTTTAAATTCACGAGAAGCACGGATCATCTTCCCAGACACAAACTTACCTTCAGCGAAAGTTCCATCCAAAAGGTAGGAAGATTCTCCCGTCCTAAACTTCAATTTGGCTGCCCCTGTGAATTTTTCTCCAATGGTTTCCAAGGTTTTCGCCTCCCAGGTGTTGAAGGGATCAATGCCATTCTCTGAGACGGTGCTTGCAACGGTTTCTGCCGCAGGAGTGGACTGTGCGTCATAATGCACGTAGAAAGTATCCCCTTTCTTGAGAATCAGTTGAGCTCCAGCATCAGACACGTATTTCAAAGGTTTGCCGTCTGGGCCATTCACCAACTTGTAGCTCACTCGGTCTTGAGGGCCACTCGCATCGGGACCAGAGACCTCAAATCGGTCAGGGTATCGGGGGTTCCCCGCTGCGTCACGCAAGACTTTGATACCCAGAGTGGCATCCTTTGGATCAATCTGAGCAGGATCAATGGAATCCACAAGAACGGTGTACTTCCCTTCGTTGGATTCTGAGAACTTCACTCCCCCATCAAGCTCTGGGTTGGTAGAAGCGCCTGCATTTTGTTTGGGTCCAACGGCAACGTGTGTTCCGTCGTAGATTTTCAAGCGGTCACCGCCAGGGGTTTTCCAAGTCCCATCTTGATAGGTATAAACAGTGTCTTTTGCTTGACCATGATCTGCCTCTAAAAGAGTCAACTGAGTCGTTTCTAGGGCCCCAGCTTCCAATTTGATCACAGACCCATCAGGCCCAACGAAATCAGTGCTTCGACTGTCTCGTACATCTTGAGCGGTGGGCAAATGAAGGGTCAAATCTTTAACTCCAGCATTGTCCACAAGGTCAGCGGAAGGTTTTTGCGCGTCTTTTGCATCGGGAACAGCCGCTTGATTGGTCTCCAAGCGTTCACGGAACGCATGTTGGGCTGCTGGCGGAGCGAAAGCAGGCGCCTCAGTTCTTGAGCGAGGACGGTCTGAGTCTTCAGGACTAGAGGGTTCATCTGGTGTTGATGGGTGGCTGGTGGGAACACTGGGTTCTTCCAGCTGGTCTAAGACCACCTGAGCCTCCGCATGAAGTCGAAGCAACTGTTCTTTTTGAGCAGCCACTTCTTCGGCATCGAAGTCTAGATTACGAGTCTCAACGTCTCGCTTTAGGGGTGCAAGTTGCAAAGAGAACATTTGACTATTGGTATAATCACCCAAGTCATTCATCTTTTGGATGGACTCTTCTAAACCGGCAACAAGCTGCTCAGCAGAAGTATCTTGGTAAACTTCCATATAGTCCAATACGCTTTTTTCGTGAGCTTCTTCGCGAGCCATTGCACTTAGTACTTTGTCGTCCTCCCGTCGAAGATCTGCAATAGAAGGCAAAGTCATTTTGTGACGAGCATTGGCAAACTCAACAAAAGCCGCAGGGTCAGAACCCTCAATTTCTCCAAGGGCCATTCCAACATTGGAAGAATCGTTACTCCCTCTGAAGTGAAGAAATCCATTAGGAGCATCAAAAGCGACACCATTCGTGTCAGTCAGTTTGTACCTACCCTCTTTTATACCAGTCAGTTGAGTCTCCAAAGCATACACATCATCCGACACATAAGCCAAGGCTGAACCACCCACTCCAGAATCATAATCACATCCGCTCCCCACAATCGTCCAAGGGGTGTCCCCGTTTACGTACTTTCCATTGCTTTGCAAGACGAGCTGTCCAGCCGGGCCAACGGCTGGATTGTTAATCGTGACCTTTGCAGTGCCGTCAGGGGCGAGCTCAATGGTTGCAGTCGTACCAGCACCAAACTCCAAACCATTTATTTCGGTTGAGATTTCTTTCACAATTCGGCCTCGCTCAGCCTTTCTTTCTGTATCCTTCGTTGCTTCCTCATCAGCCGTTGCTTTTGCCTTCGCTCGAGCTGTTTCTGATTTTTTGTCAGCCACAAGCGCTTCGTAGTCCCCAAGAAGAGCATCCAAGTCATCTAAAGCCATATCAACCTCCATATTGAAGGCAGAAGGACCCTCTGCATTGTCCTTCAAAAGGCTGACGAGTTTAGCAGCCTCCTCCGGAAAACTTTGAGCATAAGACTCCAAAAATTCTTGATCATAGTCCTTTGCAACGCCGAGTTGCTGCTGATACTCGGCCATGGAAGTGATCAGATCACCACCTTCTTTTGTGGACGAATTTGCAAGTTCTAGTTCGGACATACGATCTTAGTTAAGTGTTGAAAGAAGTTGTTCAGCGGAAGCTTGTGCGGATTGATTTTCGGTGGATTCTTCAGCTTTCAGTGCAGTGCGTGCTTTGTCCGCTTCCCATCCTTGATGAGCAGCCGCGGCACTTTTGAGCACCTCGGTTTTAGCGGCAAGGTCTTTCTTTTGAGCGGCTTGAACTTTCTCCAGCGAAGCTTTCACCTTCATCAAATCCTCCTCTCCCATCTTGGGCGCGAACTCCAAAATGTGCGCCAACTGATCAGGGCGCAGGGCCTTCAAACCCTTTGCGAGAGCAAGGACTTCTTTGAGAAGTGAATCAGCAACTGCCATTTGTTTTTGTTTAAATCTGAACATTGTATCATAATTCGGGTACTTTTACAAGAATCTAAAAACCGTGAAACGCCACTGGTCTCAAATCCTCGGCCTCCCCATCCTCACTCTCGCAGAAGGCACCCACGTTGGGTATTTGACGGCAGTCTTTTTTGACCCAGAAACCGGCAAAATCCTCGCTTTCAAAGCAGGATTTGCAAAAGTCTTCAGCCCAACAGACGTGCAGGCTTGGCATTCCAATCGTATCGAGCTCAGCGACATGGAGGCGCTCGTTCCGCCCGAAGAAATCAGTCGTTTGCGCAACTTTGGGCTCAAGCGCAGCCGTCTTTTTGGTAAAAAAGTACAAACCCGGGACGGCACACGTTTGGGGCGGGTCTATGATTTTTGCATGGATTCCACCACCTCCAGCCTGCTTTCCATCGAAGTCTGCAAAAGTTTTTTGTGGTGGCAGTGGGACAGCAAGATCTTCCCTTTTTCAGCGATCCAAGAAATCCAAGAAAACGCCGTGATCCTCAACGTAGAACCCGAGCAAAAAGTAAAAGCTAAAGCGCAAACCGAAAAATCCCAATCCGCCGTGCGACTCACACCCGCCAGCACCTCTAGCGGGCACTAAAAAAGGCCCTCTTTCGAAGGCCTTTTTCTTTAGTTTAGAACTAGTTTGCGATTCCCGTCGTGGTCGTGGTCGTGCTTGAGCTGTCGCTGGCAGCGCCGAGCAAAGTGTTGACGAAGGCGAAAGAGACGAAGATGAGCAAAGTACCAATGGCACAGTACATCAAGATCTTCTTGGCTTTTCCAACGTTGTCTTCATTTCCAGCCGCAGTGACGTAAAGTACACCGGCGTAAATGATCATGATCACCATCACGAATCCAAGGAAGCTGAGGGCGAAGTTGAGAATAGTCTTCACAATGCTCTTCAGGTCGCTTTCCCCTCCCGTGAGGTTAGAAACAGCATCGATGTTGTCGGAGCTGTCGATCATAGAAGTGGCGAACGTGGGCTCTGCAAGTAAGCTGGTTACAAGAAGGGCACCTCCCAAAAGGCCCGCGAAGATTAAAGCTTCACGAAGTAAGGATTTTTTGGCGATAGCAGTCATAGCGTGGAATTAAGTTCATCTCCATTCTACCTCAAAATTGGAGAAACGTAAACCACTTCTCGTTCCAATCGTACTCCAAACTGTCGCTGGACTTCATTTTGCACGAGCTCCGCAAGGCCCAGTACATCTGCAGAACTCGCTCCACCCGTGTTCAACATAAAGTTGGCGTGAGCCGGTGAAATCATCGCCTTGCCCACTTGCCTTCCCTTTAGTCCCGCAGCCTCGATGAGGCGTCCCGCATGGTCTCCAACCGGATTTTTAAAGAAAGATCCCGTGCTGCTTCCGGGGGGTTGTTTTTGGATCCGACTTCGTGCGATCTCATTCATCCGTTCAGCAATCGCCACCGGTTCCCCCTTCGTTAGCTTGAACACCGCACTCAAAATAACACCGTTTTCTTTTTTAAAGCGCGACCAGCGGTAAGCGTAGCCAAAATCTTCGAGGCCCAAAGTTTTCACGCCTTCCCCAGGCAAGTAGACCGTCGCTTCTTTGAGCACGTCTTTCGTTTCCACCCCAAAACAGCCTGCATTCCCCAGCACTGCTCCTCCCACGGTTCCAGGCAGGCCATTCCACGCTTCAAGTCCTGTGAGCTCCGCCTCCGCAGCCGCCTTCACTACTTTTGCCGTCACGCAACCCGCCTCCGCCCAAACCTCATCGCCGCGCACTTCCAAACCTTGCGCACGCATCCGAATCACGAGTCCACGAAAGCCCTCATCGTCGAACAAAAGGTTGCTCCCTCCTCCAAACACATAAACCGGCATGTCCCGATCTTCCGCCCATTCCAGGGCCTCCAGCACCTCTTCCGTAGAAACCGCCTCCACAAAAAAATCAGCCGGCCCTCCTATTTGATAGGTGGTGTAACGCGCAAGGGGATGGTTTTCTTGAATAGTCACAGCTTCACTTATATATTGAATGTGTTCCCACGTCTATCAAGCCAACCACTCCATCCTCTTGGAATTCAAACAATATTCGATAGGAGTAATTGATCGAAAATGACCAGTATTCTTTCAGAGGCCCTTTTAGTTTATGGGTTTTTAGGCGTGCATCAAAACAGTCCTCACGGAATATTTTTTCTCTCTGAATAGCCTGCTTCTTAATTTTTTCTGGAAGGGCGCCAAAAGCTTTTGCAAAATGAGACGAGGTGCTGATCTTTTGTATTTTCATTAGGCTAAGTCAGCAAGTGAAGTGAGTTCTTTCAATTGCCCGGCCGCTTTTTCCGACGCGTAGTTTTCAACAGCAGCCCGAGCCATGTTTTGTTCGTATTCTTCCCGAGAGGAGGTGAGAGCGGAGTACTCTGCATACGAAATCACGACAACATCGGGTTGATTATTGTTGAGGATAAGCAAAGGCTCTTCTGTCGCATTCACTTCATCAAACAAGACTCGGTAATTCCTTTGTATGTCTCTTGGAGAAGCCGTTTTTGGCATGAGATTAGGCATAAATTTTATGTATTAAGATATAACCCAGTTACATATTAACTTATGTATTGATCAAGGTCAAGAGATGGATTAATAGAAACCACAAAATGGAGCGGGCTTGGGTGGCTCCACAAAATGGAGCGGGCTTGGGTGGCTCCACAAAATGGAGCCACTTGTCGGAATCGAACCGACGACCCACGGTTTACAAAACCGTTGCTCTACCAGCTGAGCTAAAGTGGCACTGGGTATCTTTTATAGGAACTTTTTCCCAAGGTCAAGATGGAGCCATCTACCAGAATCGAACTGGTGACCTGCGGTTTACGATACCGCCGCTCTACCGACTGAGCTAAGATGGCCCGAACGCTTTCAAAAAGCTCGCGTAGTATAGTGACAGAAATTCAGATCAGCAAGTTCTACCAGCCCATCACCACGAAATCACAAGAACAAGGCCAGCCGCTCCAGCACCACCCGCACCACCCACGGTGGTACCCGCTGCTCCTCCTGCCCCGCCTGCTCCATAAAGGCCACCTGCCCCTCCCGCGCCTCCAGTGGCTCCTGTAGAGCCTCCTCCTCCTCCTCCTCCGTTCCCACAAAGAACCCCCGCTGTACCCGCTGAACCAGCCGTACCCGCATTGGTTCCCGCTCCCGCCGCTCCAGCAGCCCCTCCTCCTCCTGCGGTAGAAGCGCCAGCCTTGCCTCCAATGCCTCCCGCGGTTCCTGCATTGGCCGTGGTCACCCCTCCTCCTGCTCCTCCTCCTGGGCAGCCATAATAAGAAGAACCACCCACGCCTCCTGCTCCCGGTGTGGCGCTACTGCCACCTCCACCTCCTCCACCGTATTCCGCCGTTCCCGCCGCAGCAATCGCGCCTTGATTCCCTTGCCCTCCAATGCCCGTCGCAGAAGAAGCTCCAGGCAAACCGCCTGAAACCGCTGTGGTACCTGTTCCCGTAGTCCCCGCCGACATGGATCCTCCTCCTCCTCCTCCCACAGAGATGGTGGCAGAAGTTCCCTGTTTTCCTCCGCCCCCTCCTCCTGCAAAGCAAAGGTTGGTTCCAAAGGTAGAATTACCTCCTGCCGTCCCCACCGTACCTGCAGCGGAAGATCCTCCCGTTCCAGCCGCTCCACCGGTACCAATACTGTAGGCCACCGTGGAACTTAAATCGGAAGCTCTAAAAGTCCTCGTAACGAAG
>CALRCE010000038.1 GCA_943354505.1 Candidatus Peribacteria bacterium | reverse complement strand
CGACAGTTTCTGGGAAAAGTTGGAAGAACTCGGCGCCAAGTTCGAACTCAGCCAAAACTCCGTCAAAGTCCTTCCTCACGGCCCGCTCAAAGCCATCGAAAAACTCCAAACGTCGGTTTACCCCGGCTTCCCCACCGATTTACAGGCTCCTTTCACCGTGTTGCTCACCCAGTGTGAAGGCGAAACCTACGTGCACGAGACCCTTTTTGAAGGCCGCCTCAACTACCAGCCTGAACTCGAACGCATGGGCGCGGAAGTGGAACTGCTCAACCCTCACCAAGCCGTGATCTATGGAGCTCGCTCACTCAAAGGGGCTTCCATTGTGAGCCAAGACATTCGCGCCGGTGCTGCCATGGTTTTGGCCTCCCTCGTTGCCGAAGGGAGCACCTCGATCTCAGACATCAACTACATCGATCGCGGTTACGAACGCTTGGACGAAAAACTCCGCTCCCTCGGAGCAAAGATCGAACGAATCCAAGAGTAGAAGCCTCCGTCCGCCCCAAACACCACCGAGATTCGCCCCTCTGTATCCGTGCGAAACACCGTCATGCCCAGGGCCGCCGCTTTGTCGAGCGTGACCTGACGTGGGTGCCCATAACTATTGCCTTCGCCGCACGAAATGAGCATCCACTCCGCCGAGACCGCCTCCAAAAACTCGGGCGTGCTGCTGCTGTCGCTGCCATGATGCCCCGCTTTCAGAACGTCCGCCTCCAAGTCGATCTCGCCCTCCTCCCACGCCGCCAGCAGCTCCGCTTCCACCTCTTTTTCGGCATCGCCCATGAGAAGCACGGATTCTTCGCCCCACTCCGCCTTGATGACCACCGAACTGTTGTTGGGCTCTTCAAAACTCTGCCCCACTTCGTTGCTGAAAGGATAAAGCACGTCCAGCGTCACTGAACCCACTCTAAAATCCGTGTCCGCTTCCGCAAAATAAACGGGCCCGTCAAAGCCCTGCACCTGATCCAAAAAGTACTCGTACGCCTCACTGTCGTACGCGGCTCCGCTGACCAACAACGCACCCACTTCAAAGCGTTCCAAAACTGGAACCAAACCTGCCAAATGATCCAAGTGCGGATGCGTGAGCACCACCAAATCCAAGTCTCGAAACGCCGGTGGCAAAACCTCCCCCAATTCTGTTAAAACCGTCGCATCCGGTCCGCCGTCAATCAAGATGTGATGTTGCTCGGGGGTGGTGAGCAAAATCGCATCGCCCTGCCCGATGTCCAGCACGTCCACCCGTAAGCCAGCCGAGAGTCGCCACAGATTCACACCCATAAAAACATCGAGCGCCGCCACGAACGTAAGGAAAAGTTTGAAATTCATGTCTTTAGGATCTCGCACAAGTCACGTATAAAAAACTCCACCCATTCCTTTACATCTCAAAACAACGTCGTTGAAGCGGCAACAACAAGCCCTCGTCGTCTTACTTAAAGCCCGAGATCAATGGACACCCAGGCTTGAGGATCTTTGCTTCCGGGAGCATAGCCCAGTTCATAACCGTAGAGCTGAAGGTCAGTGGCCTCCACTGGAACTTCAAAGTAGGCCTCCCACCCTGCTGAATTTGCTGGTTCAACAACAATGTAAAAAACCGACTGTTCCGCTTCAACATACATCGATGTCTCGACTGCAGCACGATAAGAATCCCCATTGCCGTCCACAACGCTCAACTTGTCCTCCCAAAGCACCGCGGGCTCCTCAGTTGAATTGGTGATCAAACCCTTGAGGTGAACCCAAGTGTACCCTTCTTTGGCAGGTAAATCGGCAGAAATCACTTGGTACTCTGGGATCGTATTGGCACTTGGGATGGCGCTCAGCTTTTCCGCCAAATCAACCTGGTAAACAAACTCACCCGCTGCAGCTTGGTCTCCCAGAGCATAGACCTTAGGTTCAGAAGAACTCTGACATCCCGCGAGCACCAAGCCTGTGAAGAACAAACTGGTTAAGATTTTCTTTTTGATCATGCCCGAAGCCTAAGGGTCACACTTAGAAATGTCAAAGAGCTCGCCATGACCCACCGCTAAGGCCTGTTGTTGACGCTCCAACAAGGTCGATTTCGCGTTCGCATCTTGCCAAAACTCGCCTTTTCGCGCTAAACTAGATAGTGAATCTTTAGTAATTACTTAGCAAATCACTATGGCAACCGTCTTCTTCAAAGTCAGCCCTCAGCAAGAAAAAGAAATCAAAACCCTCATGAAAGCCGAAGGTTACTCGAGTAAAGCGGAGTTCTTCCGCTTCCTTTTGAAGTTTTATAAGTACCAAAGACGTGAACTCTCGCCAGAATTGCAAAAAGAAGCCGCAGAGTTGGGAGCACTTTTGGTGCGTCTTGAGGAAGAAGGTAAACTCAAGGACAACTTAGACAGTTTACTTGACCTATAAGATTCTCATCACCAGAAACTTTGAAGCAACCCTAAAGCCGCTTTTAAAGAAAGACAGAAGTCTCAACCTTGCTCTTTGCGAAGAACTCCAAAACTTTTCCAAAACGCGTGCCACTTCCATCGGATCCAATATCTACAAGTTTCGGTTAAGAACCTTCTTGCGCCTATATGTATCTTTGCCAAAAATCAAAGACCAGACATTCCCGATAAAGAGTTGTCTGGTCTTATGAGAGCAATCAAAATCGAACTCGGCCTTTCTTAATCCCTCTTTTTCCTCGTCGCAACCCCAGCTCCAGCTAAAGCCATGAGGCCGAGCACAAGGAGTTCAGGTCCTGCTTCAGGAAGGGTGACCGTGGTCATGAGACCTTCGGATTCGTTTCCATTCTCATCCACAGCAGTGACTTTAAAGGTGTAGGTTTCACCCGCGGTGAGTTCATCCACCTCGTATTCGTCGGCATCCGACTCAATTGTGACAGCAGAGCTGCTGAAGCTGTCGCCTCCATCCGTACTGCGGTAAAGCAGATACTTGGCCAAGTCGCCCGCGCTGTCCACGCTGGGTTCCCAGCTGAGTAAGACGGTGTCTTCGCTCGTGGCATCCGAAAGGAAAGCCGTGATGTCTTCAGGAGCGATCAAATCTTCAAGATCTATGGTTTTTGCAGTGAATTCCACGGTGCGTTCTTCTTCAGAAAGGGAGTCTCCCCCTTCATTGAGAAGCGCTTCATCCATCGTCAAAACGTAGTCAAAACCAGGTTCCATGTCTTCGGTCACCAAAGTGACTTCGGTTTGGTCGTCTGCGTTCACAGAAATCGCCAAGACTTCCAGAACGTCAGAAGCATCTTCCGCCATTTCAATGGTGAAGGAACTCACGTCGGGAGTGGTGACTTTTTGGCTGAAATGAAGCACCAATTCATTGGTGTCGGTGGCCTCTACTTCTTCCACCATGAATCCTTCATCCACAGTCACATCAGAAGTGCTTGCGTCTGCAGTTCCGGAATCGGTAGTACCTGTTGAAGGCACACTGGCGAGGGCGCTTCCCGTGAAGAGAGCCGTATCGGAAGTTCCGCTGCTCACAGGGTTGCCTGCAAGGTCTTCCACTTGAATACCCGCCGTGAGGGTGTATTCCGCCCCGGCAATTTGAGTGTCCGTGACAAGAAAGACGGTGGCGGCATCTTCTTCGGAAACGTAGCCGCTCAAGACTTCCACAAAAGTTCCATCACTGGCCTCGAGTGCAAACGCACTGCTGGGGTCGCTGGGCAAGGAGACGGCTTCAGAGAATTCCACTTGTACCAAAGTGCTGGAAACCGCCTCGGCATGAGTCACCATGGGTCCGGTGAAATCCCCAGTATTGGATTCTTCAGGAGTCGAATCCACTTCATTAGAATAAGAAGCGGAATCGTTGCCATCGGCATCGTAGGCTTTAACCGCAAAGTAATAGGTCATTCCATTGGTGAGGTTGTCCATCACATAACTCGTGGTGTCTCCCACATCGGTCGTGCCCAAGTTGTAAGAGCCGCGAGATTCATAAGGATCCAGCCCGGTGTAAACCGTGTAGCCATCAATGCCCGTGTCGTCCGTCGCTGCATCCCAGTTCAAAACCACTTGGCTGTCGCCAGGGTAAGCCACCAAGTTTTCAACGGTGGAAGGTGCGGATGAGGTGCCTTCCGCACTCGCCAAAGGGGCAGAGAGCAGGCTGAGCAGCATCAAGCCACTCAGTGTTCGCGCACATGTAGAAGGGAGTTTTGCCATACGGGATTGTTTATTTTTGTTTTTAAATCTCCCCATTATAGCAAACTTCGCGACAAAGATCAATAAAGGTCCCACGAGAAAGGCCAGTCCCTATTGTCTCAAGACGCTTTCGCTGGGCAAACCCTGAACGAGCTCCGTTTTCAAAATCGCTTCAGCCTCCAAATCCATCCACGGTTCTAGGTGGTGGCCGGTCATAAATTCCCAGCCAAATTCTTCCGTCAAAAACTTAGGGAAGGTGAGGCGAAGACTGGGTGCTCCTTCTCCTGTTTTATAAAGCGGAGCCACCAAGGCAAAAGACTCTTCCTCCTCTGCTAAATAACCCACGGCTGAATTAGAAAAGAGGCGGAGGCGCAAAAGTCCACTCTGAAACTCTTCCGCGTAACCCACAGATTCACTGTAATCTACGCGGCCTTCTTCGGCGCGGTAGATTTTCCAGTCGCTCAGTTTTTCAGGCAAAGTCAGCCCTTTGGCTTCGACCACCACCGTCAGGTAGCGAAGCGTGTAAGGGGCCTGGGCGTGAAGGTCAAAAAACAGCACCTCCGATTGGGAACTGATGGCCAGTTGCGAACTTTGATCAGGGAGCTCCAAAGCAAGCTGCGGATCTTCAGGAAAAGTGCCCAAAACTTCGCCCACGTTCAACACACTCGTTTCAGAAACTTGAGGCACCATGGGTCCGGCGAGCACCACCAAAACAACCAATAAGACCGCGAGCACCAAATGTTTGATTCCAGTGTTCATGGTTCTCATCGTACTCAGAGCAAAAACCTCCCGCAAGCAAGCGTCCTTGTCCACTGGCAGAAAAAATGCTCTAGGAACACCAGCAAAAGGATGTGATCCAAGGAAACAACGATTGCCCTGCGGAGCCGTATAGGCGGATACGGCGACAAGGGGCCGAGACAGTTGACGCAGCAGCACGCCTTTTGCTGGCGTTCCTCTGCATGCTATCATGGGGCCCCTCTCCTTTCGCCCCACCCATGTCCCTTTTAGACGGTCTCAACGAAATGCAGCAAGAAGCGGTCAAAGCCACCGATGGCCCCGTGCTGATTATTGCAGGAGCAGGTTCCGGAAAAACCCGAGCTCTTACGCACCGCGTGGCCTACTTGATCCAAGAAAAAAACGTAAGACCTTGGAACATTTTGGCCGTCACCTTCACGAACAAAGCCGCCGGCGAAATGAAGGAGCGCATCGCTAAACTTTTAGTCGGTGAACCCGAGCTGCCGACGGTGGGAACTTTTCACTCGATTTGTGCCCAGATTTTGCGCCGTCACATCCATCAACTCGGTTTCGAAAACCAATTCGTGATTTACGACGCCAACGACCAAGTGGTGCTGATGAAAGAGATCATGAAGGATCATCACATCGACGAAAAACAGCTCAATCCCAAAGCCGTGCTTGGCGCGATTTCTCAAGCCAAAAACCAACTCATGGGTGCGGACGACTACGCCCTGCACGCCCACAATCCTTTCACCGAAAAAGTCGGTCAACTCTACAAGCCTTACCAACGTCGCCTGGCTAAAAACCAAGCCCTCGATTTTGACGATCTCATCTTGAAAACTGTGGAGCTTTTCGAAAAATTCCCAGACCTTCTCGACCACTACCAAGAACGCTATTTATACATTTCGGTGGATGAGTATCAGGACACCAACCACGCTCAATACACGCTGGTTAAAATGCTCGCCGCCAAATACCGCAACCTCTGTGTGATCGGCGATCCGGACCAGTCCATCTATTCCTGGCGCGGCGCAAACATGCAGAACATCCTCGACTTCGAAAAAGATTATCCCGAGGCGCTCGTCATCAAACTCGAACAAAACTACCGTTCCACCGCGCTCATTTTAGAGGCCGCCCACAGCGTGATTGCCCGCAACACCCATCGTAAAGAAAAGAAGCTCTGGACCGAGCGCGAAGGTGGCGAAAAACTTAAAGTCTGGCATTCTCGTGACGAGCGCGACGAAGCCTACAAAGTGGCCGAAACCATCCTCAAACACGTGCGCCAACAAGACGCTCCGGATTACCGCGAGTTTGCGGTTCTTTATAGGACCAACGCTCAATCCCGTGTGCTCGAAGAAGCCTTCATGCGTTTTGGCATTCCCTACAAAATTGTGGGCGGCGTCAAATTCTACCTGCGCAAAGAAATCAAAGACATCATCGCTTATCTGCGCGTCATTCAAAACCCTCACGACAGCGTGAGCCTGCTGCGCATCATCAACACTCCGGCTCGCAAAATTGGACCCAAGGCCATCGAGCAAGTGCAAAGTCAGGCCGTGCTTTCGGACGTGTCTTTCTTCACCGCCCTCGAACGACAAACCGACTCCAAAGCCATGACCGCGTTCAGCACCCTGATTCGTCACTTCCGCGACCTCTCCGAAGAATTCGCCGTCGCTGGACTCATCAAACACGTGATCTCCGAATCCGGCTACCGCGACATGCTCGTCGCCGATCAATCTCCCGAAGGCGAAGCGCGCCTACAAAACATCCAAGAACTCATCTCCGTCGCCGACAAATACGAAGCCCTCGAACCGCGCATCTCCCTCGCCACCTTCCTCGAAGAAATCAGCCTTATCTCCGACCTCGATCAACTCGAAGACGGACCCAATTCCGCCACCCTCATGACCCTGCACAGCGCCAAAGGCCTCGAATTTTCCGTGGTCTTCATCACCGGCCTTGAGGAAGGCATCTTCCCCCATTCCCGTGCCCTTTTTGAACCTCACGAGTTGGAAGAAGAGCGTCGCCTCATGTACGTCGGCATCACCCGCGCCATGAACCATCTTTACCTTTTGTACGCCAAGCAGCGCATGCTTTTCGGCGAGTTCAAACAGAACGCACCTTCCCAGTTTTTGCTCGACCTTCCCGAAGACCTCGTGGAAGGAAACGCACCCGCACCTTCCATCGCCGGCTTCGGCTCACGGGTCTTCGGTGGCCCCGTCGATCCTTACGGCACCGACTCCGGTCCTCGTTTTGTTCCTGATGTGGACTTCGTTCCCGACGACCCTGAGAATCGCCCCATCCCCATGGAAGACGACGCGGGGTTTGACATTCCCGAACTCCACGACGGCGACCGAGTCTTTCACAAAACCTTCGGCGAAGGCGTCGTGATCCAAATCGCCGGCGGCATGGTCACCGTGGCCTTCAAAATGGTCGGCATCAAAAAATTGTCGCTGAGCATTGCACCGCTCCGGAAGTTGTAGAACTCGCAAGCGTCTCTTGACTCACCTAAAAATATTTCCGCGCAAACTCTTAAGAGTGAATCGAGCAACAATTCCAAACGGAGCAAGCTCTAGTAAAATCCTCAAAAAAGTGTTAGAATACAAAGAATTCTAATCAAAACAAAAATGCCAGGACTCGATGAAGACGCACCTTTCGGTGATGATGAAGCCCTTGGGCAAACGGACCCAGTCATGGCGGCTCTTGAAGACCCAAAATCCATCCATCCAGGCTACGATCCCGATTCTGCGAACGCCCCACTCAACGAGCTAGACACGCGTTTTGGCGTCGAAGGCGTCGATTTTGGAGGAATCGGAGCGGTGAAAGACGAAATGGCGGACATAAAAGCTCAAGTGATGGACGTGACTGCAGACGATTGGCAACACCCTGGTGCGCCGTTTCCAAACAGCATTAGCAGTGAAGCTGAACTCGAAGAATACAAGGACGCCGTTTTAGTACCAGCTGCGAGCGAAGGCACCGCTCTTTCCGCCGCACCTCAGGAAGACGAACCCATCGGCGCTGGTCTTTCCTGAACCCACAACAAAGGGAATAGGGATGGCCACCGAAGCGACCACCCCCGAGAGTAGTACACCGCGCCGTGAGGCAGCGGTCTTCTAGACGTTCAAATCGGGACTCCGTCTGGCGAACCAGAACAGCTTGCACGACTCGAACGACTCTTCATTGAGCCAGCTTCTCGCTTGTACTACTCCGTCTCCACGCTCTCCACCGAGGAGTTCTGCGTTCCGCGGCTCGTCTGGGCCTCGATCCACCACGTGTAGACCGTCTCGGAGCTGTTGAGGGTCTTCTCGTAGTTGGCGTTGTAGATCGATCCTTCGTCGTCCGTGTCCATCTCGAATGAGTAGATGGTCGGGTCGTTCGGGTTCACGATCTTCAGCGTCACGGTCGGGGTGCGATCGGCGGTGACCCAGGCTTCCCACTCGAACTCCGTCTCGTCGGCTTCACCCCGCGAAGGGCTGACCTCAGAAAGCCGGAAGTCGATGTCGTCGTTCCAGTCACTGTCCACGCTCACGCGCTGGCTGCCGCTCTCGTCGTTGTGCCCATCCACCGAAGCCTCCACCCAGTAGGTGTAGGTCGAGGGATCGTTCAGGGTCTTCTGATAGGTGAAGACCCAGGGGCTCTGCTCGCTCTCGGTGCTCATCTCGAAGTCGTAGGTTTCCCCGTCGTTCGGATTGGTGATCTTGAGCGTCACCTCCGGCTCGCCGTAGTCGCTGACCACGGTGGCGACCCACACGTATTCCGTGTGATCCGCCGAACCCTGCTCCGGAGAGATGTCCAGGTAGCCCACATTGAGCCCGTCGCCATCGTCTTCGATGGCCTCCTCATCGTCGTCGTAGTCACTGCCCGACGAGGAGCCCTCCACCGGGGTGTAGGGGCCGGGATCGCCGCTGCAGGACTCTTCGCCCTCGCGGTTGTACCAGCACCCGACTGCCATGAGCGTGCCGGACAGCGGGAGCGGCGGGACCGCCTCCTCATCCTGGTACAGGGCCAGGTGAAGGTGCGTGCCCGGGTGCTCCGTGCAGCCGTTGCCCATGACGTAGCCGGTGTCGCCGACCCAGCCGAGGACGGTGTTCGTGTCCACGTGGTCCCCGACGGAGGTGTTGTGCCCCGTCATGTGACCGTAGCGGCTCACGTAGCCCTCTTCGTGCTCGATCAGAACGCTGTTGCCGTAGCCGTGGTCGGAATCCGTGTCCGCCAC
>CALRCE010000037.1 GCA_943354505.1 Candidatus Peribacteria bacterium | reverse complement strand
GGGAATTCGAGAACAATTCCTTCATCGACTCCGATCAAGGAGTGGAATTGGCCGGCACCTATTGGGATTTTGATCTCGCCACCGACAGCGATGGCAATGGAGTGAAAGACGACGATTACGACTCCTTCGACGAAAGCCCCTCTTACACCTATCCTGAACTGGGAACTTACAAAGTTTCAATGACCGTGGTGGACACCGCGGGTCAATCAGACTCCGTGACTCAAGAAGTCGAAGTCAAAGAAACCTCCGACCCAGTCGCTGCATTCAGCGTCACAGTGGAAGAAAAAACAGCCACCTTCAAAAACACCAGCACGGTGGACACCGAAAATGGAGTCGACATCCGTTCTTACACCTGGGATTTTGACACCAACACAGACTCAGACGGAGACACCATTGGAGAAAACGACACGGATGCGTCGACCAAAAACCCAACTTTTGAATACGCAGACTACGGCAATTACGAAGCGCTGCTCACCATAGTAGACACCTACGGTAAAACCGACTCTGCCACTCAAACCGTAGAAATCGCCGACCCCATTCAACCCTTGAACGCACTCTTCACCAGCGTGCCTCAAGCCAATTCACTCTCGCAAGTGGTGCTCAGCGCAGACGGAGACGAAGTGAGCTTCTACTTCTCTGCAGAAGGAGGAAGTGAAGACTATAGCTACTCCATCGATAAAAACATCTTCTACGACACCAACGGCGACGCCGTTCGTGACAACGACAACGATTACACCGCGCGCAATTCAGGGTCCTGGAAGACGCCTTTCTACACCTCTTATGGACAAGTGGTCTCGAAGCTCACCGTCACAGACAATGAAACTGGTGAAACAGACGTCGCCACCTTGCAAGTGGTCTTTGAAGGAGATCTAGGAAGTGCTAATCTATTCAACGCCACGCCCAAACAAATGGCGCTTTTACTGCTCAGTGCTCTGTTCACCACGATCTTTGGGGTGAGCATGGCCTTCGGTTTCAAACCCTTACCACGCCGCTAATTATGGATCAGACTCCTACGCCCAATCCACAAAGTCCCGTGCCGGAACAACAACCCGCACAAGCTTCGGTTTCACCAATCCCTGTTCCCACACCGGCTCCTAAAAAAATCCTGACTCTCGAAGAGAAAGCGGCGATGCGCAAAGCAACCTTTAAACGAATGGGCTTAGTGCTTGGTTTGGCTTACGTCGGGCTCTTAGTCTTCATTTTTGCCTGGGCCTTTTTCACCTACGGCAAAACACTCAGCGTCTTCGAATATCTTCTTGTCACGCAAACCGCCTTTAGTGGAGCGCTCATGAAAGTGTTCCACATTCAGATGGGAATCGTGGTCGCTGCTCTCTTTCTAGTAACCTTGGTTGGACTTTTGAAATCCATGCTCACAAAAAAAGAAGACCTAGAAAAAAAGAAAAAAGCGTCCCGCATGGCCCTCTTTGGGGGAATGGGTTTCTTTGTTTTTGCCCTCGCTTGGCTGGGTGGAATTCTATTTTTGGGGCACCGTCTGGTGGTCCAAAATTTTTATGGCTCTCCCATCACCACAGTGCCTGCAGAAACCATCGGTTTAACCTCTCCGATCGAAATCAGCTTTGACGCCAGCAACATTCCTGTAGACGAAAAAACCTACAAGATTTTGTCTTACACTTGGGAGTTTGGAGACGGCTTCACAGCCAATGATGTGAACACCACTCACACCTACACTCAAAAAGCCCAAGGAGATGGGGTTTACACGGTGACCCTCACGGTTCGCTTCATGGATTTGAAGAGTGGGGAACAATTCGAAGATTCCTACGCGACCACTGTTGTGATTTCAAACGAAACGACCGCGGCCTACTTCACGGCCAGCCCTGAAAGTGGGGAGTTGCCACTCGAGGTGCACTTCGACGCCACCGCTTCTTACGATCCCGATGGAGAAATCGATTCCTACGAATGGGACTTGGACGGAGATGGAAACTTTGACGATGGAGAAGGAGAAGAAATCGATTACACCTACACCCAAGAAGGGGACTACGACGTCACGCTTCGTGTCACCGACAACAGTGGGGATTTCAACACCTCCACCATGACCATTGAAGCGGGAAGCATCGGGGGTCTCCGCGCCATGATCTCCACCAACGTGGGGGAGGAAGGCCTCTACTACGTGAGTCAAAAATACAAGTTCGACGGAGCACTCTCACAAATCAACGATGGTAAAATCACCAAATACACTTGGGATTTTGGAGACGGAAGCGATCCCGTCAAAACACGTTCTGTGGAACACGCCTTTGAAACAGCCGGAACCTACTCTGTGGTCTTGACCGTGCAAGATCCGGAAGGAAACACAGATGAATCCACACTTGAAGTCAAAGTCATTGAAGAAGGAACGCCGCCCAGTGCCAGCATCACGACAACACCCGCCCTCGCGGGAGGAGTGGTGACCGGTTCTGTACCTCTGACCGTTGCCTTCGACGCCAACGATTCCTTTGATGAAGAAGACGACATCGTGGAATACGAATGGGATTTTGACAACGACGGAACGGTGGACACCACTGGGAACACCGCCGAATACACCTACCAAGAAGAAGGCAGCTTTGAAGCTCGCCTCATTCTCACCGATTCCGTGGGAAACACCGACGAGACAACGGTGCCCATTCAAGTCACTGCCCAAGGACTCATCGCTCGCTTGGAGATCGATCAAAGCAATGGGGAAGTGCCCCTCACCGTGACCTTTGACGCCAGTGGATCCAGTTACAAAGAAGGAAGCATTGTTTCTTACGAATACAGTTTTGGAGATGGCAGCGCGACCTACATCGGGGGCTCCAACGTGACTTACAAATACACTTCCGTGGGAACCTTCACCGCTTCAGTCACCGTCGTGGCCGGAGATGGAAAAAGAAACTCCACCAGTGTGCAAATCGTGGTACGCCCTGTGGCCCTCACCGCTTGCTTCACGGTGAACACCGACTCGGGCAAATCGCCTCTGTTTGTGGCCGTGGATCCCACCTGTTCCGAAGGCACCATCGACACCTACCAATGGGATTTTGGAGACGGGGAAATCAGCTTTGACCGCAAACCCGAAACCCACACCTACGCCACCGTCGGCACCTACACCATCACTTTAGAAGTGACCAGTGCCGAAGGCATTGTGAGCACCTTCGAGAACGAGATCACGGTGCGTTAGTTTCAGCCAAACAGCAGAGCCAAAACCCTTTCACGCAATCCTTTTCGAGCCACTGGGACTGCCCTCTGTGGTGGTTGGGGAAGTCCTTCAAGAGCTCGTCTTGTGGCGGCTCGATGTTCTTCTTTCGCCGCTGGTGAAGCAAAGTTTTCAACCAGCATTTCGTAGGCATCTTGACGCTCATGTCCCTCTGGGAAAATGGACTCATGAAGGGCTTGAATATGCTCAGTGTCGGGTACCCCCTTAAAAAGCAAAACTGAGAAATTACTCACGATCAAACGAAGTTGACTGCAGTCTTCTAAGCTCAAAGTTCCAGGTCTTTTCTGAAGCATCTGAATCAAAGGATAGGCGGCCGCATTCGAGTAGATCCTCATGAGGGCGAAAGGAGATAGATCGACAGTTTTTAAGTTTTGACCAGAATAAACTGCACTCACGGTTTCAAATTGATAAGGGGCGCGTTCATTCAAGTCTCTAAAATGTTTCAGTAATGCGACAACAGAGGGTGCTTCCCCTGAAGAAAGATCACTGTCGTGCACCAAATCAGTCATGCTGGTGAGCACGCCGCAAATCTCCCGACACTCTGCTTCTGTAAAAGCGTGAAGATTTGTTCTAAGATAATGCAAAAAACTCGCAGCAGCCGACTCTGCGTAAGGTAGAATCTCTTCAAAAGGGGTGAATTGTGTACGCTCAGAAGCTCCTTCCATGTTCTAAATGAGAAGAAGTCATCCTAGCAAGCGCACAAAAGTCCGTAAACTATTCTCGGTTGGGCCGAACCAGATTTTCTAGTGCAATAAACTTTTTATACTTGGCTGGCACGAGTTTAACAAAAGGTGTTTTAGTCCGTTTGGCTTCTTTCACCATTTCCGCCACTTCATGATAACCCAAGATCGGAGCAAGGGCGGTGGCCATCGCGACCCCTTCTTCCAAAGTTTTCTTCATGTGCTCCGTATTGGCGGTGATGCCTTCGATACAGTGCTCGCGAAGCATCGTGAAGCCATTCGTCATGATTTCGATCGCATGGAGCATGTCGAGCATAATGAGCGGGGTGTACCAATTCAGTTCCAATTGCCCACGTTGAGCAGAAATCGCAATGGCGTGATCCATGGCCATGCTTTGCACACAAATCATACTGACACATTCCAAAACAGAAGGATTGACCTTGCCCGGCATGATGGAAGAGCCCGGTTCGACTTCAGGGAGTTGAATCTCTCCAAAAGGTCCGCTCGACAAAAGTCGTAAATCATCGCTCATGCGCAGCACCTCAGTGGCAACTCCACGCAAAGCTCCAGAAACGGAGGCGAAAACCGCCATGCTGTTGTTGTTTTCAAAAGGGTTCAAGGCGGTGAATTCAATCCCAAGTCGTTTACCCAAATTCTTGCGCATTTTGTCGGCAAATTTGGGATGGGTATTGATGCCGCTTCCTGTTGCGGTGGCTCCGATGCCCATCTGAGTGAGTTCTTCGGCGGCCACGTCTAAGCGCTCCAAGGCGTGTTCCAGGGCACTGGCATGAGCCATGAATTCTTGACCCAAGGTCACGGGCACCGCATCTTGCAAATGCGTGCGTCCCACTTTCAAAATCTTTTCAAATTTTTTACCCTTGGCTTCCAAAGCCTTGATCAAATCCAAAGTGCTGAGTACTAAGCCCGACAAGTCGATCAAAGTGGCCAAGCGAATGGCCGTGGGGATCACATCGTTGGAGGACTGACTCATGTTCACGTGATTGTTCGGATGCACCGGTTTGTAGCTGCCTTTTTCTCCGCCCAAGAGTTCACTGGCGCGGTTGGCCAAAATCTCGTTGAGGCACATGTTGTAAGGAGTTCCAGCCCCAGCCTGATAGACATCCAATTGATAATCTTCATCAAAATCTCCGTCCAAAAATTCTTCCCCGGCTTGCACAATGGCCTCAGCACTTTTTTTCGGAAGATGACCCAGTTCCGCATTCACTTCGGCCGCCGCCATTTTGACAAAAGCCAGCCCAATGCGAAACGAGTCGGGAGCCTTGAGCGTCGAAATTTTAAAATTCGCCATGGCCCGTGCCGTGAAACTTCCCCCGTAACTGTGTACAGGAACTTCAACGGAACCAAGAGCATCGATTTCTGTACGTGTCTTTTTGGATGTGGAGGGCTTCATTTTTTAAGGGTTATGAATTGATTTTAGAGGCTAAAAAACCTTGTGCAACGATGTAGGTTTCGTAACTGCGATCGCGACACGCTTCAGGTTTAAAAACGTGTACTTCTCTAAATTGTCGCTTGATTTTACGCAGCACACGCTGGAATTCGCTCCCTTCAAAAATCTTACCGACAAAATACCCACCTTTTTTCAAAATTTGCGTCGAAAGATAAGCCGCTTGATCTGTGAGTTCGGCTGAAAGGCCCGTGTCCATGTCTTTGATCCCACTGGTCTTTGGAGCCAGGTCACTGGTCACACCATCGGCTTGTTCAAATCCAAAAGCCTTCATGGCTTCAAAGAAACTTTCTTTTTCAAAAATATCACCTTGAACCGCCTTCATGTTTTCAAAAGGGAAGGCCTCCATCTCTTGCAAGTCAATGCCAAACACACGACCTCGTTCACCCACGATTTCTCGAATCACTTGCATAAAACTCCCAGGGGCCGCACCCAAATCCACGATGTTTTGCCCCGGTCGAATGAGGTTGAATTTCTTTTGAATTTCCAAAAGCTTAAACGCACTTCGCGCCCGGTAGCCTTTTTGCTTGGCCAGCTGGAAGTACTTGTCTTGAACTTGATACGGATGCGGTTTTGGCATATGACTAGACTATAGCAAAATTAAGGCTTGAAAAATGGATTTATTTGAAAAGGTTCAGATTAGGTCTTCCTCCATTCAAGGGAAAGGGCTCTTTGCCCGATGCGACATTAAAAGAGGAGAAAAAGTGTTTCTGGCCAAAGGCCCCATCATCGACTATCCCTTTTTGCCAAATTATAGAAAAGGACCTCATTGGTTGAACGTAGGTGAAAAGAAATGGATGATGCCACTTGAAAAGACACCTTGGCGTTACATCAATCACTCCTGTGAGCCAAACGTGGGGTTGAAAGGAAGAGTACAAGTGCTTGCAATGAGAGACATTTGTGCGGGTGAGGAGATCGACATCGACTATTCCATCACAGAGTCTCATCCCAACTGGGAGATGAACTGCCTATGTAGATCCAAAAACTGTAGAAAAAAGATCCGAAGCATTCAGTATTTAAACTGGGAACGTTATCAGGTATACGAAGAGTTCATTCCAGCCTTTTTAAAGAAAATGTACTTTAAAGAAAAAATATACCCCACCACAGAGCAGTCCAAAACAGTCAAAGCCAAACTCCCTATAAAAAAAGGTGAGGTCCTTTTTAAAGTGGAAGGACCGATCGTGTATTACAAGTTTCCTCCTGACTATCGAATCGGGCCAAAATGGCTGGGGGTAGGAAAGCAAAAGTGGATCATTCCACTTAAAGACAATCCCTTCAACTTTATAAAACAATCTTGCTATCCAAACACGGGAATTTTGAATAAGAATTTAGTCGTGGCCACCCGCGATATCGAAAAAGACGAAGTGCTCACCATAGACGACTCCATCACCGAAACAGATCCACGTTGGAAAAAGAAGTGTGACTGTGGACAGAAAAGTTGTAGACGAATCATTCGTAGCATCCAGTTTCTACCTCCAGAGATTTACAAAAAGTACCTTCCTTATGTACAGGCTTTTGCACAAGCCGCTTACTTAGAAACCAAAGGATTGGAACTCGGCACCCCCGTTCGTCGGGGATAAGCGGGATGAAGTTTTTTCGTTTTTTCAAAGCGCAAAATCACACGAGCCTCAGCTCCGGGAAGTTCATAGGCAAAGGACTCTTTGTACACCAAACCCAGTTCCGCTTGAGCGATTTTCGCTTGCTTCAATTCTGTTTCGTAATCGGGACCTTTCCACGCGTACAAACTGCCACCGACTTTTAAAAACCCAGCGGCATATTCCAAAAGCAAAGGGAGGGAGGCCACGGCCCGGGCAGTCACCACGTCAAACTGTTCACGGTATTTTGTTTCGCGTGCCAACTCTTCAAACCGACCCGCCACGGTGCGCACATTTTCAAGTCCGAGCTCTTCAGCCATGTCTCGCACCGCTCGTACTTTTTTCTCTCGTGCGTCCACCAAAGTGAAAGAGGTTTTTGGATGAGAAAGTGCCAAAGCCAAACCTGGGAGGCCGCCACCCGTTCCAATGTCCATCACACGACTGCCATCCGCAGGGGTCCAAAAATCAAGCACCGCCACCGAATCCGGCAAATGTTTATCGCCAATTTTAAGTCGGTCACCGGCTGAAAACAGATTAAGCTCCTTGCTCGTCTGTTCCAGTTGTTGCTGGAGTTTCTGTAGGGTTGGTTTCATCAGGGGTTTCAGTAGGAGTTTCTGCCGGGGTCTCAACAGGTGTTTCAGTCTGCACCTCCACAGTTTCTTCAACACTTGTTTCAGAAGTTTCTTCAGGAGTCGTTTCTTCTTCCTGCTCGGTCACCGTTTCGTCTTCATCGGTCCCTGTTTCCTCTTCTTCATCAGGAACAACAGCCTCACCCGTCATCTTCAAAGAAATGGTGCTCGAAGCAGTTTCGGTCGTGGTGGGATCAAACACAGTTACGGTTACGTCACACAAAGCGCCATCGGGCATTCCTTTTAGAGCGGTCAAAGGGAGCTTGTGCAGAGTCGAAACCGCAGTGCTGTCCTGCACAATCGGAAGCAGTTCAATCTCATCCGCTCCTTCGCAAGAAACTTTAGAAATGTAGGCCAAAGTCGGGGCACTCACCACCAAATCCAAGGTGCTGGATTCCGGTTCCACCACAGATCCTGGAGTGTTGGTGAAGGTGAGAGTGTAAGGAGAAATCAAAGAACAGCCCGTGCTGAGCAAAAGAGTGGCAAGGGCGAGAGAGAGGGCTTTTTTCATGGATGAAAAGCGAGTGAGTAAACTAGAAAGACGATAGCACATCAAGCGTACTGAACCAAGGAAAGAGCAGCAATGACGGCCGTTTCCATTCGGAGCACGGTCTCCCCAAGAAGAAAAACAGTAGCTCCCACTTTTTTAAGGGCCGCAAGTTCTTCGTTACTCAGCCCTCCTTCGGGTCCAATCACCAAATTGACATCTTGATTCTTGGCGGGCAGCGCTTCCGCCAATGTTTTGTCATACTTCCATGCATCTCCCGCCAAAAGCAAACCTGTGGGCGGTTCTTTAAGGAATTCTGAAAAAGAGAGCAAAGGATGAATGACAGGAAGGTAACCTCGTTCACACTGCTCCGCAGCTTCTTTAACAATGGCATGCAAACGCTCCGTTTTACGCAATTCATGAACTTGCGTGCGTTCGGTGTCCAAGGGGATGAGCTCCGTCACACCCAGTTCCGTTGCTTTTTCAAAAATCCATTCCAAAGTGGCTGGTTTTTTTGAAAGGGCAACAAAAAGTCTCACTGCACGAGGAGGTGGTGGAAGGGAATGGCGACTTTCAATGCGAAAGGAAGCACTTTTCCCGTGAAATTCCTTCAAAACCGCCTTGGCTTGATGCCCTCGGTTGTCCAAGAGCACGCAGGCATCGCCTTTTCTAAACCGCAAAACGTCTTTCATCTGTCTCAGGAGTTCTTTGTCGCTTATCTCAATCGCATTCGCTTCCAAAGATTGGTCAATAAAAAAATGTTGAATTTGTCGCATAGCATTTATTTAAAATCCTGACGTTCTTCAGGGGAGAGGTAGGCAAGATCCAAAGCAGCAAACATCTCTTCTTCGGTTTCGCCTGCCAGTTTATCTTCGCCTTGATAAACGCCATACTCATTGATCTTGAGGCCACGCTTCAAAGCCAAAGTGCGCACGTGAATGTTGAACTGCTTGGGGCCCGTAAAATAAAAGAGAGCGGCTCCATAACTGTCTTCATCCACCACGCGAAAATCCACTTGAAGATTGTTGTTTAAAACCACACTTGATTTAGTGTCTCCTTTGGCCAAAACCGTTTGAACTTTTGGATAAGCGATGAAGTATTCCATCAAAGCCTCCACGGTTTCGGGCTTCATGGCGTTTCCACCCGTGGCTAAAATATCGATGTCCCCAATGGTGCTCTGTTTGCGACGTAAACTGCCCGCATAGTTTGCTTTTTTGAGCAGCAGATTCTTTTTCAGGTAGGCCAAATAAGCCTCCGCCTCGGGCAGGGCAACTTCATAAGGAGTTCGTTCCTTGCTGTAGGTGTTTTCACTCAGAGCCACAAGAATAGCGGCCTGACTTTTTTCACCCATGCCAGGGAGGGTGGCCAAGGCACCACTTTCGGCTGCAGAGCGTAAGGCCTCCAAACTTTGGATGCCGAGCTGTTCGTAAAAGAGTTTC
>CALRCE010000036.1 GCA_943354505.1 Candidatus Peribacteria bacterium | reverse complement strand
TATTCAAGGGGCCATTGCTCAAGGACGCGATGCAAAATTGGCGGCCAAGATTTTTGATGAAGTGGTGGAACCTTTTGCCGGTTACGGATTCAATAAGTCTCATGCGGCGTGTTATGCCTACATTGCTTATCAAACCGCTTATCTTAAGGCCCACTTCCCTGCTGAATTCATGGCGGCTTTGCTGACTTCAGATGCCGACAATACCGATCGTATTGTGATTGAAATCGAAGAGTGTCGAAACATGGGCATCGAGGTTTTGCCCCCGAATGTGAATGAATCCCGTGCCCACTTTACCGTGATCGACGATAAAACCATCCGCTTTGGGCTCATGGCGGTGAAAGGAATGGGTGAAGGACCTGTGAGAGAGATCATTCATGTGCGAGAGGCCGAAGGGCGTTTCACTTCTCTAGAGGATTTTGCTCGTCGTGTGCCCGCCAAACTCATCAATAAAAAGGCGATTGAATGTTTGGCTTATTCTGGAGCGATGGATGAGTTGGGTGAACGCGCTCAACTCGCCGCGAATTACGACGAGATCAATACCTATGCAAAAAATATTCAAGCTTCTTTGTCCGAAGGGCAAACCGATATTTTTGGGATGATGGATGAAGATTCCATTGATCCTTTGCATTTGAGAGCTATTCCTGCGGCGGACAGTGCTCAACGTTTCCGCTGGGAAAAGGACTACGTTGGGCTTTACGTCAGCGGCCATCCTTTGCAAGGGATGAAACGTTACTTTCAAAGCAAGGGGCGCTTGATCGGTTCTTTGACGGAGAAAAACGTGGATAAAAAGATCAGCATCACTTGTTTTGTCTCGCAAATTCGAAAAGTTATGACCAAGGCTGGCAAGTACATGGCGATGGGCGAAATCGAAGATCCTTCTGCACGAGTTCCTTTTGTGCTTTTCCCACGTGGATATGACCAATTTGGAAATGACCTTCATGAGGAACACGTTTATACGATGGAGGGCCACTTGGATAAGCGCGGCGAGGACTTTCAGTTCATCGTCGATTCGCTCAAGCCTCTTTCTTTGGACAATATGATCAAGTCGGCTAAAGAGAAAAATATGTTTGACGACTCCGAGCGCATCATTGGAGTGCCTCCTTTGCGTTCTGAAAATCCTGTCGAGGAAGTGGAGCCGGCAGAAGTCACTGAGGGCTTGGAAAGTCCCACTGTGGAAGTGAGCAGTGAGCCTTTCACTATTTCTTTGCCAGAAGGCACTTCTCCTACTTTGCTTAAGGATCTGAAACTGCTTCTCGAGTCTAAGAAAGGAGAGACGGTGGTTGAAATTCATATCCCCAATGGAGAAACGCTTAAACGAGTGAAGGTGCCTTTTGGGGTGAGCATCGACAATGAGCTCAAAGAATCGCTTAAAAAGCTGCTTGTTGCGTAGACTTTTTTAAAGGTTCCTTTACAATGAGCCGGAATTTATAATCGACTTATGTACAGAACACACACCTGCGGAGAACTTCGAAAAGAAAACGAAGGTCAAACCGTTACGCTCAGCGGATGGGTCCACCGACGACGCGACCATGGAGAACTCATCTTCATCGACCTTCGCGATCGTTATGGGCTGACTCAGATTGTGTTCAACCCGGCTGAAAACAAAGAGGCTCACCGTATTGCGGAAGAAGCTCGCTCCGAATTTGTGCTCAAAGTCGTCGGGAAAGTGAGTGTTCGTCCTGCGGGTGGAGAAAATAAAGACATAGCAACGGGCGGTATTGAGGTTTCCATTGAAAGTGCTGAAATCTTGAATAGAGCTAAAACTCCTCCTTTTGAAATCGATCAAAACAAAGAAGTGAATGAAGAAACGCGTCTTAAATATCGTTACCTCGATTTGCGTAAGGACCGCATGAAGAACAACATTGTGTTCCGTCACAAATTCATCAAGCGTCTTCGTGATCTTATGGATGAACGTGGATTCTGTGAGGTGGAAACTCCGATGCTCATGAAGGGTACTCCCGAGGGATCGAGGGAGTTTATCGTACCGGCTCGTCTATACCCTGGAACTTTTTATGTGCTCCCTCAATCCCCTCAACAGCTCAAACAGCTTTTGATGGTGGCGGGAATGGATCGTTATTTTCAGAT
Organism: Candidatus Peribacteria bacterium; assembly: GCA_943354505.1. Lineage (GTDB taxonomy): Bacteria > Patescibacteriota > Gracilibacteria > UBA1369 > 2-02-FULL-48-14. The sequence continues at coordinate 9,020 of CALRCE010000036.1, read as the reverse complement.
TGCGCGTTGTTTCCGTGACGAAGATTCTCGTGGAGATCGTCAGCCTGAGTTCACTCAAATGGATTTGGAAATGTCTTTTGTGGAAGAGGAAGACATTATGTCTCTCAATGAAGAAGTGCTCACTCAACTCTTGAAAGAACTGGTCCCTGAAAAAGAGATCATGAGTACTCCTTTCCCTCGTCTCACCTGGCATGAAGCGATGAGCCGTTTTGGGACCGACAAACCCGATATGCGTTTTGGAATGGAAATCGTGGATGTGTCCGACTTGGTCAAAGCGTGTGGCTTCCAGGTTTTCACCGGAGCTTTGCAAAACGGAGGCGTGGTGAAATGTTTGCGTGTGGAGGGTGGAGCTGAATTCAGCCGCAAAGAAATCGACGACATGACCGAGATCGCGAAAGTCTACGGAGCCAAGGGTTTGGCTTATGTGACTTTGGCTGAAGATGGAATCAAAGGGCCTATTACAAAATTCTTTAAAGAGGAAGAACTTGCTGCGCTTGTGGAACGTTGCTCCGCTAAGACTGGTGACATCGTGTTCTTTGCCGCCGATGAATTCGAGGTGGCCTGCAATGCCTTGGGTTATGTTCGTCTTGCCTGTGGAGATCGTTTCAATTTGCGTGACCCTAATAAGCTTGCGCTGCTTTGGGTGATCGACTTCCCCTTGTTTGAGTACAGCAAAGAAGAGAATCGACTCGCTTCGGCGCATCACCCTTTCACCTCACCTAAGCTGGATCAAATCGACATGCTCGACACCGATCCTCGCACTGTGCTGGCTAAGGCCTACGACATTGCCATGAACGGAAGTGAAATCGGAGGAGGATCCATTCGTATTCATTCCCCTGAAGTTCAAAAGAAAATCTTCGAGGTGCTTGGTATTTCGGAAGTGGAGATTGAACGTCGTTTTGGACACTTGCTCGAAGCCTTCTCATACGGAGCGCCTCCACACGGAGGAATTGCCTGGGGCTTGGATCGCATCTTAATGTTGCTCCGTGATGAACCCAATATTCGTGAAGTGATCGCCTTTCCCAAGGATTCAAAAGCGAAGGATCTGCTCACCGGAGCGCCTTCTTCTTTACCTGAAGCGGCGGTTCGAGAAATGCACATCAAAACGATTGAGAAACAAGCGTAGTATGTTAAGCTGATTCCGTCATGCTCTACGCCTACTTTGCTTTAATCGTTGCTGGAACCCTTTTTGGCACCCACTGGTGGCTGCATCGTCGTGCCGATCATCATCGTTCCTTGAACATGACTTTTTTGCGAATACGCATTCCTAAAAAAGAATCGAAGGAAGATCGAGAAAGTGAGTCCGATAGCATGGGGGCCAATCGTGATTTTAAAGATACGGTGGGTATTATGAAGCAGTTTTTTGAAGCCTTGGCTGCGATCGACGATTCCACGTGGCGCTACTATTTTTTGGGGAACGATTTTTTATCTTGCGAATATGTGGCGCGCAACAATCTGATCGATTTCTATATGGTTGTTCCCCGACCATTATTGCTGTTAGTGGAGAAGCAAATAACCTCGTTTTTCCCTGACAGTTATGTGGAAGAAGAGGCGGACTACAACCTTTTCCAAAAAGGCTCCAAAGTGGCTTCGGCTTACTTGTGTTTGGCGAAACATTCCCCCTTCCCCATTCGTACTTATTCTCGAATGACAGCGGATCCGCTCAACAACATTACGAATGTACTTTCTAAATTAGACCCCACCGAAAGTGCCGCCATTCAGCTCATGATTCGTCCCCTTAAGAATGGCTGGCAGAAGAAAGGTCGTGAAGAGGCAAAGAGTATTTTGGAAGGAAAGCACGGTGGATTTTTTCATAGCATCAATCCCCTCGTGTGGCTCGGAGACATGATCAGTATTCTGTTTAGGGGTGAGGCGGTCGCCGAACACGAGACCCCGAATCGTTCCACGCCCATGGTGGACGAACAAGTGAAAGCCATTGAGGAGAAAAACACTCAAGTGGGCTACGAGGCGGTGCTTCGCCTTTTGGCCGTTTCGGATTCTCATCATAAAGCTGAAGTTCTGCTTTCTTCGATGAAGAGTGCCTTTGCTCAGTATTCCACCACCGACAACAACTCTTTTCATCATAAAGAAAATTATATTGGGAACATCGTGCATCGCTTTTTGATGCGAGATATGCGTAAACCTTTCCACGTCCACAAGATGATTCTGTGTGCTGAAGAAATCGCGAGTGTATTCCACTTGCCCAATATTCGCTACAATAAAGCTCCCACCATCAACTGGCAGAACTATAAAATCGCACCACCACCCTCCAATATTCCAAAAGAAGGGATTTTACTGGGCCACAGTATTTATCGTGGCGTCAGTACTGAAATTCACATGAAGAACGAGGATCGCTTTCGTCACTTCTACGTGATTGGACAAACCGGTACCGGTAAATCTTCCATCTTACAAACCATGATTCGTCAGGATCTGAAGGCGGGCAAAGGGATTGCGGTCATTGATCCCCACGGGCAACTCATCGACGACATCATGCCTTTCATCCCCCGAGAACGGGCCGATGATGTGATTTATTTCAATCCTGCTGATTTGGAACGTCCGATGGGGCTCAACTTGCTCGAGGCCGAAACTCCCGAAGAACGCGATATGGTGGCGATGGACGCGATGAACATCATGATCAAATTGTTCGATGAAGAAATCTTTGGACCTCGTATTCAGGATTACTTCCGAAACGGATGTTTGACCCTGATGGAGTACAAAGACGGAGGGTGTCTCACGGACATGGTGCGCCTGTTTACCGATGATGACTTTCAGTATGAACGAACCAAAGACCTTAAAAATCCCATCGTACGATCCTTCTGGGAGCAACAAATGGCCAAGACTGGTGCTCGTGAAAAACAGGAAATGATTCCTTATTTTGCGGCTAAATTTGGACAGTTTGTGACGAATGGCATGATGCGTAATGTGATTGGTCAAACCAAGAGCGCTTTCGACATCGGAAATGTGATGAACACCGGCAAAATCTTGCTGATGAACCTTTCAAAAGGAGAAACGGGAGATTTGAACAGCAAACTGCTGGGACTTTTGATCGTATCCAAACTTCAGGTGGCGGCTTTGCGACGTCAACGTTTGCCTAAAGAGGAACGACGGGATTTCTTCCTCTACATCGATGAGTTCCAAAACTATGTGACGGATTCGATTGAAGTGATTCTCTCTGAAGCTCGTAAATACCGTTTGGGACTGGCGATGGCGCATCAGTACTTGGCACAGTTGGAGCAGGACAAGGGTAAAAAAGGAGTGAACCTTAAAGACGCGATCTTCGGTAACGTGGGGACGATGATGGCCTACAAGATTGGTGCTCAGGATGCCGAGTACATGGCCAAGGAAATGTCTCCGGTCTTCAGTGATCAAGACTTGGTCAACATCGATAAGTTCAAGGCGGTGATGAAGCTTTCCATCGACACGCAGCCAAGCAAACCGTTTAGCATCATTCCGCTCAATCCTTATACTGAAAAAGGCGATCACGAAGCCGCTGAAGCGTATAAACAATTGTCTCGTCTCAAGTACGGTCGCGACAAGGAATTCGTAGAACGTGAAATTTTTAGACGTTTGGGAACAGTGGTTTAGCTGCTTTTTCTAAATCCTGTCAACCTTATGTGAGGGCTAAAACCCTCTTTTTCTGCTATAATTAGGAGAAAGTCAAAATCAAACAAAAACAAAAATGCAACTTAAACGATCTTTTGCGCTCCTGTTCGCTTCTGCAGTACTGGCTTTGCAGCTCTGTCCTGGAATTCTCGAGGCCGCCACTTTGGCTACCGAAGTTCCTCCTCCACCTGAAGATGAACCCAATTATACGGTTCAAACCTTTATTATTACGGCTTATTACTCTCCTTTGCCCGGGCAAGAGCACTATGTGACCGGTTCTTACGAAAGTGATATCCGTTTGAACGGAAATGGAACGAATGGGGCCGATGGGACCCCTGTTTTCCCTGGAATGATTGCGGCCCCGAAGTCCTACGAATTTGGAATGAAAATGTACATCCCTGGTATTGGTCTCACCTCTGTTCATGATCGAGGAGGAGCTATTGTGAATGCGGGAGATCGTGGTAATTCACACGATCGCTTGGACGTTTGGATGGGAGCAGGAGACGAAGGTCTTCGCAACGCTCTTGGATGGGGAAAGCGAACCGTGGAGGTTTTGGTTTATGGCATCAATCCTGAACTCGAAGAAATGGTTTATTTTGACGTTTACTCCACGGTTGAGAACCTTGCGACTCAAATTTTTCTCCCCACGATGGAGTTCTCAAGCGACCTCTACTACGGTAGCTCTGGCGATAAGATTAAAAAAATGCAAACCTATCTCAAGGACTGGGGTTACCTCAACATTGAGCCCGATGGATTTTATGGCGATTCTACTGCAGAAGCGATTTACGACCTTCAGCTCGATTTCGACATTGTTTCGGGCCCAGATGAACTGGGGGCTGGCCACTTTGGGATCAATACACGCCGAACTTTCGACAGTTTGATCAAAAATCCAGATAAAGCTACTTCCATTTTAGAAGAAAAGAAGGGTGAAAACCTTTTGGCAAAATACTCTGATCTTTATGAACAAAAAACACTCTTCGACAAAGCGCTTGGCCTCGGCGATCGCAGTGAACAGGTGACTTTGCTACAAGAAGAGCTCTCTCGTTTGGGTTACTTGCGAATTGCTCCTACCGGTTTCTTCGGTGAAACCACTGAACATGCGCTCTTCAAGTTTCAGCAAGCTCAAGGCTTAATCGCAACTGCTTCTGATGCGGGTGCTGGTTACATGGGACCTCAGACTCGAAGTCTCTTCAATACCATCATTGAGAATCGCTACGAAGCGAAGACTCGACTCGCCTTTCAACGAGAAGAAGTGACTTCTGGACGCAAGATTATCCCTCTACCCAACGATTTGGTGGCTTCTCTCAAGGAAGAAGACTGAGCGTGAGCTCTCGTTCGTCGCCTCCTAAATGAGTGATCTGCACTTCGACGTGGGAATGTTTCTCCCATAAGTTCATCCGTTCCGGCCATTCTACGAAGAGTGAATACCCTGCTTCTAGGTATTCATTGAGTTCTTCTTCCAGGGTCGGATCTGGGTTTTCTAAGCGATACAAATCCACATGAATCCAGGTTCCATGGTCTTCGATCAGTGAAAAGGTCGGGCTTTTGACCTGCTTTGGATCTTTTTTAAAGTGCGAAGCGATCCCTTTAACGAAGCTGGTTTTCCCGGCCCCGAGGTCGCCTTTGAGCAGCCATATTTTTTGATCTTTGTGTTTTTCTAACCACTTCTTTGCCAGAGCCTGGGTTTCTTCGACATTTTTCGTGACGTGATGCATTGAAAAAAACTGTGAAATCAGCTATAATTTATAGATTTACATAAATAAAAACAAATATGGGAAAAGTGCGCGCTTTCTTCCACACCGCAAATCGGCGTCATTGGCTGGGTATTTTAACCATGCTGGCGGTGTCGGTTTTCTCTGTGAACACGATGGGGACCGGGCACAATCTGATGAGTTCTGTGACCAGCACAGTGAAGCAAGATCCTTTCGATGGAACGGTGATGCCCATTCAAAAAGTTCCCGATTGGAGCAACCTTTCCAGCGGTCAAAGCGGACTCAGTTACTCTGAACTCCCTACTTCTAAACTCATTTCCATTCCTGAATACGACAATGATGTGCTCATGGAAGACACGGCGGACTTGGGTTGGAGTGATTCCGATAAAGAAATTCGAAACGCGCAGATCACCTACCCTGTGCCTTATGCCGGGAACTACGAATTGGATAACTGTGGAGAGGGGTGTGGAAGTCACCCTGCGGTGGATATCAAAACCTTGCTCGGAACTCCCGTGTACGCCATCGCCAATGGAGTGATTGAGGAAGCCGGCACTTCCAGCAGTTGGGGGAATTATGTGGTGATCCGTCACAGCGACGTGCCCGATCCTGACAGCTCTAAACGAACTACAACTTTATTTTCAATTTACGCTCACTTGGATCAACTCTTTGTGAGTGAAGGAAAGGCTATTTCAAAAGCAGCCATTTTAGGTGAAGTGGGGGATACCGGCACCGCAACGACTTACCATCTCCATTTTCAAATCGACAACGCGAATGCTCCTTGGCACCCCTACTGGCCTTTCACCACGGCGGATGCCAGTGCGGCAGGCTACGATTTTTGGGATGCGGTTTCTGAAGGAGTTGGAAAGGACAACGTCTATGCCTACACCGAGAACCCTTTGGACTACGTTCAAAAGTACTTGGATGAAGACGCTGAATTCGACAACGATGTTCAAACTGACGATGATGAGGAAGACACGAGTTCCGATGACGACGATTCCAGTCAAGATTCTGGCGATGATGATGATGATGAACCTGTTCAGACCACTACGACGGAAGTTTCTGGTGAAGATTTTGCTTCCATCGAGATTCAAATTCCTGAAGTGGTTCAGGTGGGCGAACAAGAAACCCTTCACGTGCTTTTGCTCGACAAGGATGGAGATACCGTTGAAGACGATGCCAGCTTTGCAGGCAAGATTACTCTCACGGTTTCGGATTCTTCTGTGGGTTCTTTGAACCGTAGCAGTTTGGACAAGTACAATTTTGATGAAGGAGACGCCACCCTTCGTTTTTACGGTGAGCATACGGGGACGGTGTCTTTAACCGCCACTTTCGATGGAGAGACTTTCACTTCTGAGCTCTTCGACGTTGTGAGTGAAATTGGGGACTACGATCACTTAGAGATTGATCACGACGGCGTCTTCGTTCCCGGTAAAGCCGAAACCATTCAGATCAAAACCGTGGATGAGGATGGAAATCCTGTTTCTTCCTTCACCAAGTATGGAACGATCAACCTCTCTGTTTTTCAAGGAGAAGGCAAGCTTTCTCCCGACCATGTTCGAAACGACGACTTCAAACATGGCATTGCCGAAGTCAGCTTTACAGGATCTTCGGATGATCCTGTGATTCTCAAATATTCCTTTGGCTTGGATGAGGGTTTCTCTGAACCTTTGGCTTCACAACTTTTCAATGACTTGGATGAGGACAACAGCTCGTACCCTGCCGTGAGTTATCTCTATAAAAAAGGCACGGTACAGGGTTATCCCGATGGAACTTTTCAGCCCGACAAAACCGTTTCTCGTGTGGAATCTTTAAAGTTCATCTTTGCTGGTCTTGATCAGCCTGTGAGCACTAAACTCAAGGTTTCCTTCAAAGACACTCAGTCTGGACTCTGGTACTCCAACTATTTGGCAACGGCCAGTTCTAAAGGAGTCGTTCAGGGTTACTCGGACGGAACCTTCAAGCCCACACAAGGGGTCAATAAAGTGGAATTCTTGAAGATGCTATTCAGCACGGTGGAGGATGTGGAAGTGGACCCCGTCGTTTCCGAAGATCCTTACGACGACGTGGATACGCTCGCTTGGTATGCTCCCTATGTGGCTTACTCCAAAGAGAAGAATATTTTTCCCGTTTCTGGTAGCGATTTCAATCCTTCTGAGCCGATGAGCCGCCTTGAAGTGGCTGAGGTCATTTACCGTTTCATTACTGTTTTGGACAACGACGAAGAGCCTTACTCTTCCCTTAAAAAGCCCAGCGATTCTTGATTTTTTAGAGAGATTGCTTCTCCCAAAGAGAGTAGAAGATCCCTTCTTTTTGGATGAGGGATTGGAAGCTCCCTTCTTCCACGATTTTTCCTTTTGAAAGCACTAAAATTCGATCCATTTCTTTGAGGGTGGAGAGTCGATGCGCGATCACGATGGCGGTGACTTCTTTAAAGAACTCGTGTAGGGTTTCTTGGATCTTGCCTTCGGATTCTGCGTCCAAGTGGGAAGTGGCTTCGTCGAGAAAAAGCAATTCTGGGCTACGGTAGACTGCGCGCGCGATGCCCACGCGTTGGCGTTCCCCGCCCGACAGTTTGACTCCTTTTTCTCCAATGAGTGAGTCCACTCCTTGAGGCAACTTGTGCAAGAAATCTTTCACATGAGCGATTTCGAGCGCTTTCTTGAAACGTTTTTCCTCCACGGCTTGATCCAAAGCCAGGGTCACGTTGTCTTTTAAAGAAAGGTTGAAGAGCTCCGTTTCTTGAGGCACGTAAGAAAAGTGATCCAAGTAGGATTCACGGCGGATGTCTTTGAGCTCATGACCTTCGAAAAGGATGTGTCCTTCGTAACGATCGTAAAGTTTGAGTAGCAGTTTGAAGAGGGTCGACTTCCCTGCTCCTGAGAGACCCACGATCCCGAGTTTTTCGCCGCGTTTGAGGGTGAAAGAGACTCCTTTGAGAACTTTGTTTTCTTCGTAGGCGAAGTCTAGGTCTTTGACTTCCAGCGCTTCCCATTTTTGAGGGAAGGCTTTAGTGCCCGAAACTTCTGACGTGGGCAGAGCGTCCAACATTTCTCTAAAGCGCATCAAAGAAATGCGGCCGAGTTCGAATTGATACGCTACTTCGGACAATTCACTGGCGGAGTCGGTTATTTTTTGGAAGTAGAGCAGAACCAGGGCGATGGCTCCGACCTCCAAGTTCTCGCTGAGCACTTGAAAAACCACGTACCAAATGATGACTTGGCGAAAGGCTTCCCTCCATAGATTTAAAGTGGCTGAGCGAGTTCGATACCAAAAAATACGCTGTCTAATGGAGGCGTACAAAGAAACGGATTGGCGTTCCAGCCACGACATAACGGGCCTCCAAAATCCTAGAGAACGGATGGTGGCGATGTTGTTGATGGATTCAAACAGCACTCCTTCGTACTTTTCCCATTCCACGTTGGGGGTCAAAGAATGTGCGGAGGATTTTTCTGTGAGTTTTCTGGCGATTAAATAATACGTGATGAAAAAGCCGACCATGAGTGCGCTCACCCAGGTGCCCAATGTGAGTAGAACGATGGTGATTCCGATGACGTTGATGGTGGATTCGATGCACAGATCCACATAGAGGCGCATCATTTGATCCAAACTTTCTCCCGCTTTATGGATGCGTTGAAGCTTGTTTCCACTGTTTTCTTTTTCATGACAATCGGGATCCAATTTAAAAATATGAAGCACCGCTATTTT
>CALRCE010000035.1 GCA_943354505.1 Candidatus Peribacteria bacterium | reverse complement strand
TGACTGTGGTTAAGGGTTATTTGGCTTGCCCATATTACTTTATGGGCTCCTTAACCACGCTCTTCGTTATATTAGCCGACAAGAGGGTGTACTTGACGAAGTTTATTTTATATGTTAATATGACCAGATTGTTATCTTTAATCAAAACAAAAATGCAGCGCAAAAAACTCTATCTTCTCGGCTTCTTAATTCTCACGCTTATAGGCGTCAGCGCTTACTCCGTTGCTGGAAGCGCACTACAAGGAAGGTTTTCAGCTTCAGGCAAATACGACCTTGCTGTGACGAGCATCACAGCTGAGGACGGTCAACTTGTTATTACCGTTAAAAATTCTTCGAAGGCGCTGTCTGGACTAACCCTTCCTTCTAGTGCCATCTCTTCAGGTTACGACTACGTCTACATCGACGACATGACCCATCCTTTGATGACTTATGCCTGGAAAAATCTTGAAGACCAGGCCTTCTTTGAGACAGGTCGAACTTCCACGCTTGAACCCAGTGTACTGGAGGAAGGAACTTACAACATAATGGCCTGTGTCGATGCCACTTCGGTACTGACCGAAACGGATGAGACCAACAACTGTCTCACTCAAGAGGTGAACGTCTTCACCCCAATGAGCATGGGTTCTCCAGTGACTGGCGAGTGAGATCCTTGAGATCTTGTGAGATTTACATTCAAAGCCCTACTGAAAAGGTGGGGCTTTTTTGTTACTTTTTCGCTGTTCATGCGTATACATCTTTGACAGAATTCACTTTTATATCTATATTTATGCCTTATTTTTCAACCCTTATGGACTCTTCAGAACTCTCCAATCGCTTAGGAACCTCCGATCAAGGCCCTGTTTCACAACCTTCTAGCCCCCTCTTTGGGACCCTTTCGAGAGCCGCTTTGCTCGCTGGGCTAAGTAGCGTCCTCGGATGCACCACCGTTAATAAATACTTCATCACGAATGAAGCACCCGATGATGAAATAACAGACAGTGGAACTGACGATACGGGAACGACTGAAGAGGCCTTTGAGTGGGAAGCGCCAGCGGTCACTGTGCCCGATAATAGTGAGTTTGTTTCGGATGTTTTTGATGGAACTGCGCCCAATACGTATTGGCTGATGTGTACGACCGCACAAAGTGATGCGTTTAATGACGCTGTAGAGGCGGATTGGTCTGGAGGGTGGGGAGGTTATTCCGTGGGTGAGCTCTACGACAGTTCAAGCCAGATTGTTTGTGATGCCCTGTATGTGCAAGACGGAACTACGGGAGAGGTGGCTGCGTTCCCGAATATTGTGATTACACCGGCGGGAGACAGCACTGAGAATTATATGAGCTCCAGTACCTTTGCTCCTTTGAAGCTCAGGCTCGATGAGGGGGAAGGCAATGAAGATCGCTGTATTCATACTCCTGATGGAGATTGCCTTCGCAATCTCTACCTTCGTCCCGACTGGACAACCACGATTCTGAATCGCCCTGTGGTGGATGACTTGTTGGCCGATCAGTTCCCCATGAAGGAGGTGGCCACGGAGAGTGCCTGGCTTTACCTCAATGTTTGGCAACTGGGCAAAGAACCTATCAACATTGAGGCGGATTTTGACCATGGCTGGCGCGAACGTCAGGCTTCAAACTATGGCGGAGAGGAACCACAGGCCATTATTAAAGGTTACGGCGATCTTACCGCTGGAGAAGAGTGGGAACCTTGGGAGGTGGCGACAGGCGATGAAGAGGCTGCTCAGACCGCCATCGACGAGATCCCTGATTTTATTGCGGCCTACGACGCTTCCGCTTTTCCGGATGCCTACGACTACCTCAGTACTCGCATCGACCTGGATGACACTGCAGGTGGATTCTTCCATTTTTGGGCCTACGGCAGCTTGACGAATCTCTGTGACAGCTATGCCTACAACAACATGGTTTACAGCGTCAACGATTCTGGTCTTTTGGGTAAAAGTTTGGCTTCGGAAGATTATGCCTTGGGTTATTGCGGCAGTGAGTTCACTCCTTTTCTGGGTTATTCAGACGGGGCTGACGCTGCGATGGTCGCGTGCTTCCAGAATGAGGCTTGTTTTGAAAGGGCCGTTGCTACGGCCATTGACGACACTCGGGCATTCTTAATTCTTGATCCACTTGCTGTGAATCAAGCCAACTATGATGCCCTTCAAGCGAACGGCATGGCCCGTGGAAGTGATGCTTCTTCTTTTTCTGCCAACGATTCCTACTTACAAAATGTAGTGGACACGGCACTTCCAAAACTGGAGGCCTTCTCTCATTGCTACGATGCACGGCCTGAAAGTGGCATGGTTTCTTGGGAAAGTGAAGATGGATTAGAAAGTGGCACCGTTAATTGCCCCTGGGCAAGCTGGGCGTCGTTTTAAGACTGCACTTTTCCTCCTTCCACGTGGATGCGTTCCTTTTTGTAGCGTTCGATGAGGCTCAAGTTATGCGTGGCGAAAATGACGGTGGCGCCTTTGATGTGGAGCTTGAGTAAAAGCTCGACGATTTCTTCGGCGGTGGTGGGATCGAGGTTGCCGGTGGGCTCGTCGGCGATGATGAGGCGAGGTTCGTGGATGAGAGCGCGGGCGATGGCGCAACGTTGTTTTTCCCCTCCCGAAAGCATATGAGGGAAGTGGTGACGAGCGTCCGCGAGGCCGACGGTGGCGAGCACTTCGGGCACGCGCTGGGCGATTTGTTTGTCGGAGTAGCCACAGACTTCCATGGCGAAGGCCACGTTTTCGAACACGGTTTTGTTGGGCAAGAGTTTGTAGTCTTGAAAGACGATGCCGAGTTTGCGACGGTATTCTTGCAGGGCGGCAGTGTCCAGTTTGTTGATGGCGTATCCATCCACCAGCACTTCGCCTTCGGTGAGTTGCACGGCTCCGATGAGTGCGTGGATGAGGGTGGTTTTTCCGGCTCCGGAAGCACCCGTGAGCCACACCCAAGCGCCGCCTTGAATGCTGAGGCTGACGTTGTCGAGAACAAAACGTTCTCCGTATTTTTTAGTGGCGTTTTTGAATTCGATCACGAGGGTAGAATAACGCTGATTGGAACATTTTCAAAAAGATTTCCTCTTAGCGCTCCGGGCCGCTAGGCCAAGTCCTACTTGCGAGGAAATCTTTTTGAAAATGTTCCAGCCTCATTCCAAGTTGTGTGGCTAGGTTCTTTGAATAGGCGCTATAATTGGAACATGAAATTTCTCCATCGTTCACTGCTCACGCTTCTTTCGCTCCTTTGCTTTGTTTCGCCGGTGTTTGCCGCGGTGGATGTGACTCCGGGCGAACTGCAAAACTCGGCAAAATTGCTTAAGCCCGATGGCTCTAGTTTAGAAAGTTTGACGGACTTCAGTGCTTTTTATTATCGCACTCAAGGTTCGGTGTCGGGAGGCATTTCTACCCGATACCAGGCACTGCTCCTCAGCGATCCTTGGCTCAGCAAGGGGCTCCCCGAGTTGCAACTGATGGTGATCGCTTACGCCGACCAGGATGCCGCGGATGCCGCTTTTGACTCTTATCGTTCCAGCTCTCGTTTTTCTGCCGAAGATTTGACCTTGAATTCCGAAAGTTCCCACGGCTTTTTTTACACCAAGGTGGAGTCGGGCGTGGCGGTGGATTTGTTCAAGTCGGTGAGCACGGAGGCTGCGTCTTATCATCGTCTTGAGAAGAATGGGAACGTGCTGATTCAGGCGAGTTTGTATCTTGGAGAAGGGCCCATCCACGAAGACACGCTGAGTGCTTTTTCGGCTCTCAGTTTGGAAGGAACCTCTGAGCTACTTTCTTCGGCTGTCGAGACCGAGCGGATTAGTTTGGGCCTTTTATTTCCTCCTGAAAATGCTCTTTTTTCTGCACAGACGGAGAGCAGTTCTTTGAGTCTTGCGGATCAGGTGACGATGCCACAGAATGGCACTTTGAGTTTAGATATTTACGTCAGTGACCCTGGTGCGGCGCGGGGAACGGTTTTGGATTCCAGCGGACTTTTGAGAGCCAGTGACGGTGATTTTTACCTGTACATCACCAAAGAGGGCAAGCTGTTGGCGGGGCTCTATGCGCCTGCTTACGACGCGAACTGCACTCAATCTGCGGGTTGGTACAGCGTCAGCTCCAGCACGGTGCTTTATCCTTATGAATGGAATCACGTGGTTATGCACTTTGGAGTGGGAGGCTTTTCTTTGAACTTGAATGAGGCCGATCCTGTGAGCTGTTCTGTTTCGCAAGCCCTCACCTCCAATCCTGTTTACTTGGGCGACTATCCTAGCGATGCTGTGAGTGAAGGAATGATTGGCGTGGTGGACCATGTTGCCAGTCAGTTTTCTGTCGACTCGATAGGGCGCACGGTGGACACGGTGCTGCAGAATCAACTTTTCTTCGATCTGGATTCGGCGGACGAGGACTTTGAGATTTTTGAGGTTTTGAAAGACAAAAAGGTGTTCTTAGGGAGTGACGGCGTGCTCAACGCCGAGGCCGTTTTGAATCGAGCGGCGATGGTGAAGGTGATTGCTCGGGCGCTGGATTTGGGAAGCTCGACGAGCCCTGTTTCTTTCAGCGATGTGGCCAGTGATGCATGGTACACGAAGTATCTGGCCAAGGCGGTGGAGATCGGAATGGTGACTGGGCGTGAAGATGGCAGTTTTGGGGGGGCGGATGCTGTGACCCGAGCGGAGTTCTTCACCATGTTGCGACGTTTGGACAGCACCTTTGAGCTTGCGGAGAGCTCGTTTAAGGACTTGGATGCGGACGCTTGGTACTTGGAGGGGGCTGCCTACGCCGAGGCCAAGGGCTTTGTGACCGGGGAGTATTTTTACCCCACCCAAATGGTCACGCGGCGAGATGCGGCACGGGTGCTTTATCAACTGATGAATTGAGTATGGAATCCACGCCTCTTGTTTCGGAAGTTCAACGCCTCATCACTCGTTTTTTGGAGCACCTTGAAGTGGCGAAAAACAAATCCAAAAAAACCATCGAAAATTATCATCATTACTTGCAGCGATTTGCGGAATTTTTGGAAGAGAAGAAGCGGACGGGCGCCTTTCCGGCGGGCTTGAACTTGGACGATGTTCACGGCTATCAACTGTGGCTGAATCGCTGGGAAGATAAAAATGGAAAGGGGCTCTCGGTGAAAACTCAGGACTATCATTTGATCGCGCTACGGGCGTTTTTGAAGTATTTGGTGCGGCAAGACATTCCGACTTTGGCTCCGGAGAAGATCGATCTTAAAAAAATCCCGGAACGGATTGTGGACTTTTTAACGCGCGAAGAAGTGGAGAGGCTGTTTGAATCGGTGAGCGTGGGGCGCGAGTCGGCGGACGGGAAACGGGGTGAGCAACAAGAGCGTGCCGTATTGAGAGATCGGGCGATGTTGGAGACTTTGTATTCGACGGGCTTGCGTGTGTCGGAGTTGGTGGGATTGAACCGCTCGCAGGTGGATTTGGAACGGCGCGAATTCACGGTTCGCGGGAAGGGGCGCAAGGCGCGGATCGTGTTTTTGTCGGAGCGCTGCGTGGGCCATTTGAAGTCGTATTTGGCTAAACGGAGTGACAACTGGGAACCGCTGTTCATCAGTTTTGCGCGGAATCGAGAGGACCTGGAGTTGGGGCTCGGCGAAAAACGTCGGCTCACGGCCTACAGCGTGCAAGACATGGCGAGACGGGTGGGGCGCCTCGCGGGCATCGGCAAAAAGGTGACTCCGCACTTGTTGAGACACTCGTTCGCAACCGAGCTCTTGCACAATGGCGCGGACATTCGCTCGGTTCAGGAAATGCTCGGGCATGCGTCGATCACTACGACGCAGATTTACACGCATTCGACGAATGAACGGCTCCGTGAAGTGCATCGGAAGTTTCATGAGTGAAGGATGCTTAGGACAGGGGAAACAGGCTGGCTTGCAAAATTCAGATTTTGTGCTAGAATTTACCGGCTCCTGATTCATCAAACTGGTTCGCAATGCTTCATCTACCCTCAAATCCAAGCAGTGGTCTGAACCACCCTAAGGCACCCCTTCTCAGTTCCACCGTTGGTCGATTTGCCCTTTTGTTTAGTCTGGCACTTGCTGCTTGTGCTCCTGAAGACCTCACGGTGGGAAGTGGCGATATAAAAATATCTGCTCAAGGTCGAGACGACACTGACAGCAATGATGTTGAGGAGCACGATTCAGGGAGTGAGAATGAAAAATCCGACACCGCTGATACGGATAATGCTGCTGACACGCAAGATTCAGAAGAGCCCTACGACCCTGAGTCTATTGTCGATGTCATTGGAACTTGGCCCACGGAAACAACTCTCGCAGAAAGCGTCGAATTTGGCGGAGACTTGAGAGCGGCCTATCCTAGTTTTGAACCGAGCGGTTTGGCTCATGATGAGCTTGAATCCCAATTCTATATCGCTGGAGACGATGGCGACTTTGTGATTCTTGATTAAGACGGCTCGGTTTTGAGCCATTGGGACTCTGGAACGGGCGGCGCTTTAGACTTAGAAGGTGTGGCGGCGGATCCTGCGACTGGATTTGTCTACTTGGGCGACGAAGCGACTTCTTCTGTCTTGGAATTTGATCCTAATGCTGAAACTCTCACAGGAGAAAGTTGTGGCTTTGGCGATCTCTCTACAGATATACCTGGTGGACTCGGCATGGAAGGATTGGCTTTTGTCCCTTCTGAATATGCACCCAGTTCTTGGCCCGTCGACCCTATGGGCTATTTCATTGCGGGTTCGCAGTATGTGAGTGGGGTCAATGTTTACCCAGCTAGTGAGTGCGCGGGTGGATCCATTGTCACCTCTATTGCCACCTTGCCAAGCTCGAATACGGACGTTTCTGGGATCACCTTCAATGAAGACACGCGACGACTGTACGTGCTGCACGACTACCCCAATACACTCGATCTCATGAAGTTGGACGGAACTGTGGTGGCGACTTACACTCTTCCTGATTTAGACAGCAGCGTGGATGAACAACAAGAGGGGGTTTGGGTTGATGCTAACGATTGTGAAGCTGGGTTTGGCTCGCTGGTGATTGCGATCGACAACAACTCGGGCCTTACTAATAATGGATTGTGGGAGCTCCCGAAGTTTCCTATTACGTGTAGATAGAGGGATGGGGCATAGGAGCGCCTAGCGGGTGGGGAGACACGAAAACTTTTGTCTATTTTGTCCATTCAATTGGTGAGCGTATACTCACCTTTTATGCTAGAGTCAGGTTAGTAACTTCATACGTATGGACACTTCCGATCCTTTAGTGCAGGGCCTTTCTGACAAAGACCTCTATGCCCGTTGCCAAGAATATGGCACGCATGCTCGGGTTTGGCGAAGACGGTTTGCGGGTTTGCTGCCCGAGGTTTTACGGCGAGACTTGCATCGTCGGCGAGGCTATGGATCGATCTACGAGTTTGCTTTCAAGCTCGGCGGGATGAGCAGCGCGAGTGTGGACAAGGTTTTGCATTTGGCTGAAAGATTGGTGGACAAACCAGTGCTACGAGCGCAACTTTTGAGTGGCGAACAGGGGTGGTCTAAGCTTGAAAAGGTAGCCTATATTGCGACTGCTGAAACAGATAAAGAGTGGGCGGGGAAAGTGGAGGTCATGACCCAAGCCAGTTTAGAGGCGTATGTGCAAGCAACGAGGTATCTCTATACAAAAGACGGGAATGTTGAGGTTCAAACTCCTGAGAGTGAGGTGGAAAATAAAAAGCGAGCCGAGCAAGCGTGGGGGACGATGAATTTCTCCGTTTCGCCGGAAGTGGAAAAACGGCTACGCTTACTTAAATATCAGCTCGAAAAAGAAAAAGGTAAGGTTCTGAATTTCAATGAGGTTTTGGCGGCTTTAATGGAGGGTGACACTCGGGAGGCAAAAATGGTCATTCAGGTGTGCCCGGAATGTGCTGCCCGAAAAGCGGAAGCGGTGGCTCAAGAAGATGGCATTTTAACTCAGCCACGACGACACATCCCAGCGGCGGTGCGGCGTTTTGTGGAAGCGAAGTATCAAGGGTTTTGTGCTTTCCCCTCTTGCACCCATGCGGCCACTTCGCTGCACCACACTCGGCGCTTTGCTTTGGACTCCCGGCACGATCCGAATACGATTGTTCCGCTGTGCAAAAATCACGAGCGGCTGGTGCACTCGGGCTTGATTGAAAACGCAGAAGAAGCGCCGGAAGAGTGGTGGGTGCGGCAAAGGCCGAATCTGAATGCGCCGAAATTCAAAATCGATCAGGCCGTGCTCAAATTTCGAAAAGAAGCTACACTAGAACCATGACTCTGGATGCCAAACAACTCGCTGCAAATGAGGCGAAAGTCTTGCAACCCTATGCGGTGCTGAGCCGTGGCAGTCGAGGGCGAGAACACGAGGAACCCGAGGACACGCAACGTCTGCCGTTCCAAAAAGATCGGGATCGCATCATTCATTCTAAAGCGTTTCGGCGACTCAAGGGTAAGACTCAAGTGTTTGTGGCGCACTACGGCGATCACTATCGCACGAGGTTGTCGCACAGTTTGGAGGTGGCGCAAGTGTCGCGGGATTTGGCACGGATGCTGGGCTTGAACGAAGACCTCGCTGAGGCGGTGGCGCTGGCGCACGATCTGGGTCACACGCCGTTTGGGCACGCCGGGGAGCACGCATTGGATGAATGTTTGCGAGAACACGGCATGGATTTTGAACACAATCGTCAAAGCCGCCGCATTGTGGAGGAATTAGAGGACGTTTATCCAGGCTGGAGGGGGCTCAACTTGAGTCGAGAAGTGATTGAGGGGCTCATGAAGCATGAAACGTCCTGGGATCATCCGGCGACGGCACAAAAAAGTGCGGGCTGGGTGCATCCGTCTTTGGAGGCGCAAATCGTGAACTTGGGGGATGAGATTGCCTACCAAAATCATGATGTGGATGACGGTCTGCGGAGCGGCCTTTTCACCGAAAGGGACTTGGCCAAGTTGACCCTTTGGAAGGCTGCCAGGGAGCGAGTGCAAGCAGAATATGGCGCGATTGAGGATGAAAAAATTCGCTGGGCGCGGACCGTGAGCAAGATGATCAGCCTCATGATCGAAGACATTGCAGAAGAAGCGAGCCAGCGTATTGCGGAGGCGCGAATTCAAAACCTCGAAGAGGTGTACGCCTGCCCGCGGCCTTTGATCCATTTTTCACAAACGATGGGGGCGGCCAACAAAGAGTTGAAGGATTTTTTGACCACGCATTTGTACTTCCATCCGACGGTGGTGGAGTTGTCGAAGAAGGGGCAGGAGGTGATTCGGAATTTGTTCAAGAAGGGCCTGGAAGAAGGTGTGCCGCTTGAGGAACTTCGAGATTTTATCGCAGGAATGACCGATGGGTTTGCGGAAGAAAGTCTCGGCGGCGGCAGTGACCGCTAAGCGGTGGGCTCGATTTTTGGAATCATCGGAATCTTTGGGCCTTCGCCGGGAGGAGTGGTGGGCAAGGTGGCGACGTTCACGGGGGCTGCGGATTGAGCCGGAGCAGGGGCTTGTTTTTCTTTGAGCATTTCCAGGAGCACACGCTGTTTAATGAGGGCACGCATGCTGTTGTCTTCCATTTGCGCGTCTTGGGATTTGAAGAGCGAAGCGAAGGAGTTTTCGAGGTTGTCTAGTTTTTGCTTGTCCATGGCCTTGGCTTGAAAAAGCTGCACGACTTTGTTGTCGGGGTCGCGCATGAGAAGGCGTTGGCAGATGTCGATCACGTCTTTGTGACGGCCTTCGCGAGACCACATGCCGAGGAGTTCGAGCACCACATCCACGTCGCGTTTGGCCATGTTGGCGTTTCCCCCCGAGGCTGAGAACATGATGTCTCCGGCCTTGTGAGCCAAGAGGTAAAGCAGAAATAGGAAACCGGCGCCCACAATGAAGACCACCGGAAGAAATTGGTTGAATTCGAGGGCGAAGTTGAAAGCCGCATGGATGGACATCGCGATCAAAAGACCTTTGAGGGAGGTCCACTGTTGGAAGGCAGCGGCTTCATCGGTGCCGAGAATTTTGGAGAGTGCGTAGACCCCCCAGCGTTTTTCACCCATGAAGAGATCGGCTTCTAAGATGGGTTTGGCGAATTTCGCGATCCCGAAGTAATATCCAAAGATTCCGGAGAACACCATGTGGCCGCAGACGGTGAAAATGGAACGGAATATCACGGGGAAGAGAAATTCGCCCAGGTTCCCGGAGGCCTGCCAGATGCCATAAAAGTACACGATGTTTTCGGTGAAAGCGAAGCCGAGTCCCGCCAAGATGGAGTATTTGACCGCGTCGTTGATGGTTTGAATTCCGATTTTGGTTTTGTTGATGAAACGAACCACGCCACTTTTAACAAGCTCTTCCAAAATTCCCACCACCAGCAAGGTGGCGAGGGCGGCGATGTGGGCTTCCGCAACATTTTCAGAGATCACACGGTACACATCCAGGGCCGGGAACCAAATCCAGAGGTAGTCGTAGAGCAGCACCAGAGGGAGCACGGTGAGAGTTCCCAAAAAGAACGCGAGCAGCAAGGGCCAGCGGGAGGTTTTGCGTCCTTGAAAAATCACATAGGACCAAATAAGGGCAGGGAGAGCGGCGAGACCGATCATCAGTCCGATTTGTGTGAGCTCCTCTTGTGTGAATCCCATGAACATGACACTATTTAAGCTGATGATTTGTCCTAAATGCAAACACAAAAGCACTTCTGTAGTGGATTCTCGGGAAGCCAACGAGGGTCGCTCTATTCGACGTCGCCGAGAATGTGAAGCGTGTGAGCACCGTTTCACCACGTTTGAAAAAGTGGAAACGGCGAATTTTATCGTGATTAAAAAAGATGGATCGCGCGAAAGTTACGAGCGAGACAAAGTCGAGCGTGGGGTGTGGCGAGCCTGCGAAAAACGTCCGGTGACTCAGGAACAAATCTCTCACATGATCGATCGCTTGGAGGAGGTGTGGAGTTCCAGCGGCAAAGAAGTGCCGGGCGACGTGATCGGCCGCGACGTGATGCACGCGCTCAAAATGATCGACGAGGTTTCGTACATTCGTTTTGCCTCGGTCTACCGCCAGTTCAAGGATGTGGAAAGCTTCAAACAGGAGCTGCAGAAATTGCTGGAGCGCTAGAGTCCAGTAAAGAATGCGACTTCCCATAGGCTAATATAAACAATAGCGTGGTTGACAGAATTTTCCAAAGAGGAGGGTAAATTTTTCATGGATGGATTTCTTTCT
>CALRCE010000034.1 GCA_943354505.1 Candidatus Peribacteria bacterium | reverse complement strand
TTGTTTTCGGGGTTCGCCGCCGTGGACATCAATCGTATGAAGGCTTACCCCGAAGACGAATACATCCAAGCCGCGATGCAGCTCTATTTGGACTTCTTCAATCTCTTTATTTACATTCTTCGACTCACCGGTGCTCTCTCACGCAATTAAAATTGGCAAGTTTTATCACGCTTCCAACGGAACTCAAGAAAGTTTTGAGCTGACGTATGCACCAGATGAGTTCCCTGATGTGAATTTAAAAGGGAAGATCACCGTGGAGGTGGATTTGATTCGAGTGGAAGAGGGCATTATGCTCATCATCTCTGCGATTTCAGCCGTGCAAAAAACACTCTGCTCCACCTGCGGAAAAGCCTTGGAGCTGCCTTACACAATCGAGCCCTCGGAATGGTTGTACTACGAAAAGAAACCCCTCGAGTACGACGATGAGAATGAGTTTCTGTTCTTCGACAAACACAAGATGGAACTGGATCCCACGGAACCCATTCGGCAAGAACTGATTCTGAATCAAGAACTCTTGCCTCGCTGCCCCAAAGCCTGCAAGAAAATCAAAGAAGCCAAAGAAGAGGAGGGAGTGAAAGCCTTGGCGGGACTCAAGAACTTGATCCAATAAAACATGGCTCCACTGGTACAACTTTCATTGGAGGAAGTTCAGCGTCAACTCCAAGCTTTATCGAATAAAAAAGTTGCTCAATCCTCTCAGCGTTTCTTTAAAACCGGGCCAGGCCAGTACGGAGAAGGGGATCTGTTTTTAGGAATTCGAGTGCCGGTGCTGCATGCGCTCTCCAAACAAACGATGCACCTCAGCTTAGAAGAACTGCAAATCTTACTCGACTCCCAGTGGCACGAAGCTCGCCTACTTGCACTCATGAGTTTAGTGCTTCAGTTCGAAAAAATTCTAAAAAAGGACTTCAAGCTGACAAAGCCTTTTGTTGATTTTTATCTTCAAAACACCACTCGTATCAACAATTGGGATCTTGTGGATGGCTCGGCCCCTTATATCCTCGGACACTACCTACTCAAATCGGGAGACAGCCGCAAAATTCTTTACCGCCTCGCCAAATCCAAAAGCCTGTGGGAGCGCCGCATCGCCGTGCTCAGCACCTTTGCTTTCATCCGGGCCGATGAGTTTGAAGACGCCTTTAAACTGTTTGAAGAGTTAATGGACGACAAAGAAGACCTGATGCACAAGGCCATGGGATGGATGCTCCGGGAGCTGGGCAAACGAGATCAGGTCACCGAAGAAGCCTTTTTAAAGAAGCACGCCGCACATATGCCACGCACCATGCTCCGCTACGGCATCGAGCGCTTCCCTGAGCCTCTTCGCAAAAGTTATCTTGCAATCCGTTAAAATTCCATTACAATACGTTGGCTTTCAGGCATTCGCCTCACATTAACTTGCGACTATGGCAAAACATCCCGTACCGAAACAGAAACAATCCAAAGGACGTTCAAGCAGACGTTACAAGACTTTTGTGAACAAGGCACGAATCAAGCTCATGGGCATGGTTCAATCTGGGAAAAATGCCGCAGTAAAGGCTGAAAAATTGGCTAAGACTCAAAAGAAGGCAAGCAACGCGAAGGTCACCACGATCAAAGCCGAGTAAGTTCCGTTCCACTGTTCTTTAAATTTTTTGAATGGCCTCAAAACGCCACATTCTCCGTAGCATCGTCGTTCAGACCGTGTTTGCGTGGGAGTTTCATGGCGGCAATCCCGAGGCCATTTTGTCGTACAACCTGGTGAACGGCTCCAAGGGCGATGAAGATCAGAGTTTTGCCCTTCCACTCCTTCAAAACATCGTAAAAAATCAAAAAGAACTCAAGTTCACCATCCAAAAGTTCGCACCCGAATGGCCCTGGGAAAAGATCGCCGCCGTGGACAGAGCGATTTTAGAGGTTTCTGTGGCTGAACTCTTGTACGACAAATCGGTACCCGCACTCGTCGCCATCAACGAAGGAATCGAACTGGCCAAGGAGTTTGGGAACGAAAGCTCTTCAAAATTTGTGAATGGAGTATTAAGCTCTCTGTACGAAGGCCTTAAACAATCCGCCTAAATCCTTTCCATGGCCATTAAGATCAAAAATCTCGACCAACTCCAAGATGCCATTGGTGTGCATTTTCAAGATGAAGGATTGCTGACACTGGCCTTCATCCACAAGTCCTTCGTCAATGAACATCCCGACACTCCCGGTTACAACGAACGCCTCGAATTCTTGGGGGACGCAGTTTTAGAACTCGCAGTCACGGACTTTTTGTACCACAATTATCCTTCTCAACCGGAAGGCCAACTCACCAACTGGCGCAGCGCCTTGGTTAAAGGCAAGAATTTAGCGCACGTTTCCAGTTCTCTCAAACTCGGCGAATACCTCTTGCTCAGCCGTGGCGAGGAACTCTCGGGTGGACGTGAAAAAGATTACATTCTCGCCAACACCATGGAAGCGGTGATCGGAGCCATTTATTTGGACAAAGGCTTTGAGGTGGCGAATCAATTCATCCTTCGAAACATCGTGGTGCTTCTCGAAGAAATCATCGCGCAAGGACTCAATGTGGACTCCAAATCTCACGTGCAAGAACTCGCCCAAGATCGCCTCAGCATCACACCCAATTACGAACTCCTCAGCGAGTCCGGTCCCGACCACGACAAAGTCTTCGAAATGGGAATCTACTTCGGCAAAACCCTCGCCGGCAAAGGCACCGGTTCCTCCAAACAGGAAGCCGAACAATCCGCCGCTCGCGACGCCCTCAAACAGAAGGGCTGGGCTTAGGCCATCTTCGGAACGAGTAGCTCGGTACGCTTACTTCCTATTTTGAGGAGTCCAATCGGAAACTGCAAATATTTCGCTAAATACATGCCTTCGTCCAAACCCTCAAAACTCACCGGTTGATTTTTCATGGCTGCTTCAAACTGGTCCTTGCTGAGTTGCACCACGTTCTGTTCCACCTCGAGTCCAAAATAAATGGCGCCCTCGTGGCTGAGCTTCATGTCTTGATCCTCGGCCTCTTTTCCATACGTTTTTAGCACGGGCAAAGAAAGCGAAAAGCCAGGAGGAGGAGCCAGTTCTTTGAGATCTTTGCTCACCAAGTACAAGTGATGTTCAAAAGGGATCCAGTCGTACCGCGCTCGCAGGTCTTCTGATTTAAGATCGAAACGTTCTTCCAAAAAGCGATCATAAGTGGAACGTTCATGCTCGCGCAAAATTTTGAGCACCGGAGTGGCACCGCGTGAATCTCGATGTTTTTTTACCGGTTTTTTGAAGCGACTATGCCGGAAAGAGTTTTCTTCGCGCGCTTCCCGAGAAAAATGTTGTGGAGCGATTTTTGTGATGGCGATACAAAAAAAACCTTTGGTGTGCGTCTTGTGAGGCCAAAAACGGATGCCTTTGAGCCCGGCCAACTGCTCGGGTACGTGTATTTTGCGTGTCTTCAATTCTTCCATCACTGTTTCATCGATCGCCGCTTCCGGAGTTTTAGCCAAAAAATCTTCCACCACTCCATCGTTTTCGATCGTATTCAAGGTGCACGTGGAGTAGAGCAAACGCCCTCCCGGTTTCAGCATCTGAAAAGCCTGGCGTAAAAGTCCAAATTGCAATCCAGAAAAATGCTTGAGCGCCTTCTTATTCCAATATTCGGGCTGTCCTTCACTCGTCACAAAAAGCCCTTCGCCGCTGCAGGAAGGATCGAGTAAAATCCGATCAAAAGTTTCTGGGTACACATTCGCCATGCGACTGGGAGTCAAACGAGTCACATAGGCATTCACAATGCCAAGCCGACTCAAATTGGATTGCAGCGCTTTGATGCGGCGTGTGTCGAGGTCGTTGGCAACCAAAACTCCGGTGTTGCCCAGCCGTTGGGCAATGTGCGTGCTCTTTCCACCCGGCGCTGCCGTCAAATCTAAAACATGTTCGTCGACTTGTGGATTCAAAACCTCCACCGCAAACATAGAAGCTGCATCTTGAGGATAAGTGAGGCCGGAATGATAGGGGAGTTTGAGCGCCCACTCTTGACCACTGCCTTTGAGCTCCAAACCATCGCTGGAATAAGGGCTGTCGCTCACGTCGTATCCTTGGGATGTGAACCATTTTGCCAGCTCTTTTTTTGAAATCCTGAGTGTGTTCACACGAATGCTACGAAAGCCCTCTTCTTTTTTTGCAGCAGAAGACGTTTCAATCGAACTAAAAAATTGTTCAGATTCTTCAGTGCCAACCAACTCCCGATAATAATCTTTAAAAACGTCTTTAAGCATTGAATTCTTAGGATTCACTAATCGCATTGTGGAGGGTCTCTAGACTCAAAGTCAAACACTTCACTCGTGCCGGCCCCAAAGTGGGTATTTCCATCACAGACATCAAGGCTGCTTTATCAAAATCAGCCAAAGTCCTCACACGTTTTCCCTTCAGTTCTTCAGTCAAAACAGAGGCAGCCGCAACGCTGATGGCACAACCGTCGCCTTCCCAAGAGGCATCTTCAACAACACCATTTTTCACACGCAAATAAAGCCGCACGTGATCCCCACAAGTGGTGTTCACGCCACTGGCCGTATGAGTGGCTGTTTCCATGTCTCTGCGGTTCAAAGGATTCTTAGCAAGGTCGATGATGGTTTCGGTGTACAGTTCCATAAATCAGCTGAAAAGAGTGTTCACTTGTTTAAGCGCTCCAACCAAAGCACGCACATCCGCCTCAGTATTGTAAACGCCAAAACTCGCCCGCACACTCGCAGGAGTCTTGAGCCAGGCATGCAAGGGCATCGCACAATGGTGACCGGCACGCACGCACACGCCCCGTTCTCCCAAAACCGCTGCCACATCATGAGCATGCACACCCTTCACGTTGAAGGAAACCGCTGCTCGATGAGTGGGCCATTTTTGAACTCCATAAACCTCTACGAAAGGAAGTCTCTTCAACTCTTCAGTCAATAATTCAAGCAAGGTTTTCTCATGAGCTTGCAAGGCTTTCCAATCTTGTTCCATCAAAAACTCCATGGCAGCGCCCATGCCAATCACACCTGCGATGTTCGGCGTACCCGCTTCGAATTTGTAAGGAACCTCATTCCATTCGCTACTTTCTAAACTCACACTGCGAATCATGTCTCCGCCGCCCATCCAAGGATTCATAGCGTTCAAAAGTTCTGCCTTGCCGTAGAGAATCCCAGCACCCGTGGGGCCATAAATTTTGTGCGAAGAAAAAGCGAGGAAGTCCACATCCAAAGCTTGAACATCGATGGGTTCATGAGCCACCAACTGGGCCGCATCCACACAAACAAGCGCACCGACTGTTCGAGCGAGCGTCACAATTTTTTTCATATCCACCCAAGTGCCCAGCACATTCGAAAGCCCCGTGATCGAAACCATTTTGGTTTTGGGGCCGAGCATTTTTTCAAAAGCTTCATAGTCCAAATCGCCGGACTGTCTGAGAGGGCAAAATTTCAAAACCGCTCCGGTTTCTTTAGCCACCATTTGCCAGGGAACCCAATTGGAATGATGTTCCATCAGAGTCAAAAGCACTTCATCCCCTTTTTTTAAATGAGCGCGCCCCCAACACTGCGCGACGATGTTGAGACCTTCGGTCGTGCCTCGAGTGAAAACGATAATGCTTGGGGCGGGAGCATTGAGAAAACGCTTCGCAATTTCACGCACGCCTTCATATTTTTCTGTTGCCTGTTCTGCGATCGGATAAAGTCCGCGATGCACATTGGCATTGGTTCTCAAATAAAACTCTTCTTCGGCTGCCAAAGCGGAGTCGACCCTTTGGGAAGTGGACGCAGAATCCAAATAAACCAAGGCAGAATTCTGTTTGAAAAATGGAAAGCGATCTCGAAGATTCTTCATGCCAGTTTTTTAAAGAGTTCTGCAGTCAATGTACGACGAAGTTCCTCATCTTCCAAGGAGGAAAATGCCGCTTCAAAAAATCCTTCCACGAGCAATTCCATCGCTTCAGCAGTTGGGAGGCCTCGCGCATTCAAATAGAACATTTTTTCTTCATCGACACGTTCCAAAGTGGCAGCATGCGAAGCCTCCACTTCGTTGTGCTCAATCTCGAGGGCAGGAATCGCCTCAATGCGGGCATGGGGACTTAAGATCAGGTTGTGTTCGCTGAGATGCCCTTTGGCATTTATGGAGCCGGGGAGCATTTTAACACTTCCAAAAAACGAGCTCACGGCTCTGTCTTTAGCCGCCCCCTTTGCCGACATCGAAGACTGCGTGTCTTCACCCAAATGAATGTGTTCAAAACGGATTTTTTGTTCTTGAGTTTTGTGTCCAAAAAACACAATGTGACTGTTCACGCGACTGCGTTTGCCTTTCAATTCCACGGTCACTCGGCTGTCGGAGTTGTCATCACTCAAAATCGGCAAAAAGTAATCCAAAATAGCATCGTCTTCGAGCACGAAACGGGTAGAGGTGTTTTCTTCACCAAGCACCTGTGCACGTTCCCCCGATTTGATGGTTTGAGTCTTTGTCATAGTGAATTATCCAATGCTGCCTTCCATTTCCATTTCGATCAGACGATTCATTTCCACCGCATACTCAAGCGGAAGCTCACGCACGATGGGTTCAATAAAACCGTTCACGATCATGCCCAGCGCCGCTTCTTCGCTGAGTCCACGACTTTGTAAGTAAAAGAGTTGCTCTTCATTGATGCGTCCCGTGCTCGCTTCGTGTCCAATGCTCACATCGTCTTCGTTCACACGCATCGTGGGGAAGGTGAGGCTCTTGGATGTTTTGTCCAAAATCAAACTGTCGCAACGCACTTTGGATTTGGATCCCTTTGCACCTTTGTTGATTTGTAAGAGTCCACGATACACATTGATGCCTCCGTTTTTAGAGATGCTTTTGGACAGCACTGAAGACGTGGTGTCTGGCGCGGCGTGGATCACGCGAGCTCCCGTATCTTGAATTTGATTGGCATTGGCAAACGCGATTCCCAAATGATCCGCATGCGCGCCGCGCCCCATCAAAACCGAACAAGGATAAAGCATGGTGCGACCGCTTCCCAAGTTTCCGCCCACCCATTCCATGGTCGCATTTTCTTCCACAAACGCACGTTTGGTATTTAGGTTGTAGGTGTCTTGTGACCAGTTTTCCACGCTCGAGTAACGGAACTTCGCATCCTTTTTCACAAACACTTCCACACAGCCCGCATGCAAGGAGGTGCTGCCGTATTTGGGCGCACTGCAACCTTCAATGTATTGGGCTTCCGACTCTTCTTCTAAAATAATCAGCGTGTGTTCGAACTGGCCCATGCTCTTCGCATTCATGCGAAAATAAGCCTGCAACGGAGCGGTGATCTTAACACCCTTGGGCACATACAAAAAAGTTCCCCCCGACCACACCGCCGCGTGCAAAGCCGCAAATTTGTGATCGTGCAGCGGCACACATTTCATGAAGTATTTTTTCACCAAGTCCGGATATTTTTGCAGGGCCACGTCCAAGTCTTCGAACAAAACCCCGAGCTTTTCCCACTCTTCTTTGAGTTTGTGGTAGGCATTGAGCGAGTCGTATTGTGCTCCGGTCCCCGCCAGCACCTTGCGTTCCGCTTCGGGAATTCCCAGTCGTTCAAAAGTTTTTTTGATGTCGTCTGGCACGTCTTCCCACTTGGTGGAGTAACCCGCCATTTCCTTGGGTGCGGCGTAATAAATGATGTCTTCAAAATCGATGACACTCAGATCCACGCCGAACGTTGGCATCGTCATGGCATTCCACTGTTCTAAGCCCTTCAATCGATGAGCCAGCATCCACTCCGGTTCATTTTTTTCTTTCGAAATTCGTCGAATCAAAGCTTCCGAAAGTCCCTTCACCACATTTTTCGTGTAGTCCTGTTGATTCGCGGTGTCGAACACCGAGCGATTCAAGTCCTGAATGTAATCCAGAGCAGCCATACTCAGGGGTTAGGCGAGCACTTTCAAGGAAGATTTCTCGCGGAACGCTTCATAACCTTGATTCTCTAAAATACCAGCAAGTTCGGGTCCACCGCTCTTCACAATCTTGCCATTCATCAGCACATGGACTTCATCGGGCTTGAGCAAAGACAGCATGCGTTCGTAGTGCGTGATCATCACAATGGTTTGGTGAGGTTTTTTAATCGCACGCACCGTTTCGCACACCATTTTGAGCGCATCAATATCGAGTCCCGAATCTGTTTCATCCAAAATCGCAAGTTCGGGTTCCAGCAAAGCGAGTTGTAAAATTTCACATTTCTTTTTTTCACCACCAGAAAAACCTTCATTCACATTGCGATTCATAAAGGCACGAGGCAGACCCACGAGATCCATCTTCTCCTGCACAAGTTTTTTGAAGTTGTAGAGGGGAACCGGCTGAAACTGCGGATCGCGCGCCTTGTTCAAAGCATTGTAAGCCGCTCGTAAAAAGGAAACCAAATTCACACCCGGAATTTCTTTGGGATATTGAAACGCCAAGAACAAACCATGAGCCGCACGCTCTTCAGGCTTTAGATCGAACAAGTTTTTTGTTCCTAGTTTTGCCTCTCCAGAGGTCTGTTCGTATTTTGGATGCCCTGCGAGCACGTTCGCGAGGGTGCTTTTCCCAGATCCATTCGGCCCCATGATCGCCACAATTTTTCCCGCTTCAATTTCTAAATTCAGTTCACGCAGGATTTCTTTTCCTGCAACACCGGCAATGAGGTTTTTTATTGAGAGGAGAGCCATAAACTTGAAGTGAGCACAGATTAGCGCTAAGCTAAGTGAGAATCAATACTATTTAGGGAGTGAGCATGCCCAATCCAAAACTTAAAAAGCCCCGTTTCAGTCCACAAAGAGACCACGTTTTAAGCCTCTTTGCAAAAACCTCAGAGCACCTTTCCGCTCAGGAAGTCTTTGCCCGGGCAAAGAAAAAACACCCAAAAATCAGCCAAGCCACCGTCTATAGAAACTTACAACAACTCGAAGAACTGCAAGAGATCTCCGCCATGCAAGGCCCCGAAGGAGTGACCTACTACGAAGCTTACTCTGAACCTCATCACCATTTCGTTTGCCGTCTTTGCAAAGAAATCCAAAACCTCGAAACGCCCAACGTAAACATCTGCACCTCCTGCATCACCAAAAAAAGCCGCGTCAAAATTGAACACATGGTCACGACCTTGTTTGGAGTGTGCGGAAAGTGCAATTCCATTTGCCAAGACTAGCCCTTTTCTTTAGATTGAAACCGCTCATTTGAGCATGTTCTTTGATAGTGTGGGCTCGTAGCTCAGTTGGTTAGAGCAGGAGGCTCATAACTTCTTGGTCGCTGGTTCAAGTCCAGCCGAGCCCACCAATACTGCACGAAGTGCAGCCTAAAATTTGCTAGTAAAAACGGTTAATTTTGAGTAAAATCATAGTATGAAAACAGTAATGACATCTGCGGCTAGAAAGGCAATGATTTATAGAGTAGTCAGTGCTTCTTCAAGGTTGGAAGGTCTTAGTTTTGAGCGAGCTAAAAATAATAAAACCGCTATTAATAAACTAAAGAAATATGGTAGGGGTTTCGCGATATAATGCAGGAAGTGATGAAGCGGATATTCTGAAGAACAAACTTGGGACCAAAGATCCTAAAGGATTGGAAGATCTTGAGACCCTTCTTTTGACGGATGCTTATGAGCATTTCCTTCAACTTTTAAGCGGAAATAAACTGAAGCTCAATCTCGATCTACTTTTTGAACTCCATCACTACTTTCTCGGAACCCTCTACGCTTGGGCTGGCAAGATCCGCACGGTCAACATCTCGAAAGGAGATGCTTTTTTTGCACCTGCGCAAAACATCGAAAGTGCTCTAAAACAATTTGAGTCTGAATTCAAAAAGAACAAGCCTATGCCGAAAGACTCAAAAAAAGAAATTGCTAGAAAGCTGGCATTGATTCATTGTGAGCTTAATGTGATTCACCCTTTCCGAGAAGGGAATGGACGTACCTTACGTTTATTTTTGGATCTTTTGACGGTGAATGTTGGCTACGAAGCTGTAGATTTTAAGAAAATCCATGATGAAGAATTTATTCGCGCATGTAAGCACGGGATGTTACAGAATTACGAGCCTATGGAAGGGCTTTACCTTAGACTTTTACGCAAGATCACTAAAAAATAAGTCGCAGAACTAGTGTGACCACACTGCCCGAAGTGCAGCCTAAAAATAAGGAGAGTATAAAAAGTTGGAAAACCTTGCTAAACTCATCCCATGAATTTTGATAAATCTTGGTTTCAGCTTTCGTGCACAACTCCTCAAATTGAGATCGATGATCAGACGGACATTCGTTTCCCGATTGAACTCCCTAAATATTTTATTGAGAAACTAACAAAGCCAGGTGACACAGTTTTTGATCCTTTTGCAGGCTTCGGAACCACCTTATTAGCCGCACAAGAGTTGGGACGCATTGGAATTGGAATGGAGTACGAAAGAAAGCGCGCAGATTACATCCAAACTCAAATTAAAAAACCTTCGCAAATAATCCATGGAGATTCACGTGAAATCAGTGAAATGGAGCTGCCTCAATTTGACCTCTGTTTCACGTCTCCGCCCTACATGCGTTCTTTTGACGAAGAAAACCCTTTAACGAATTATCATGAAAAGGGAGGATATGAAACTTACCTAAAAGAAATGGGAAAGATTTTTCAGCAAATAAAGCAGAAGATGAAACGTGGCGCTTACATCCTTGTGGAAGCAGAGAACACCTACGAGCCAAGGATGCCAATGACTCCTTTGGCTTGGGATTTGGGACGTGAGCTTTCCAAAATCTTTTTCCTTGAGCGAGAAATGATCTGCTGCTTCAAAGAAGGGAATTTGAAAACAAAGAAGGTCAACCACAGCACGATCTTAGTTTTCAAGAACCGCTGAATAAGAGCCATCCTTGCTGACTTTCAAGTGAATCACTTTCCAGCCCGTCTTCGCGGCGAGTTCTTTAAGTTTTTCAGGATCGAGATGAAGCCACTTGAAGTAAGCTCCAATGGCTTTTTTATATTCCACCCTGATCTTCACTTCACCCGCATACTTTTTCTTTTTTAAATTCAGTTGGTGATAGGCCTTGTGTTTTGGATTGTCGGTCTTGGTGACATCGATGCTCATGAGCAGCACGCGGCCTTTTTTATTGACGAGAGTATTAAGCTTTTTAAGCAACTTCTCAGCTCCTTTCAAATCGCCACCAATTCCAATGTTGTTCCCAAATAGTAAAATCGTATCGTACGCAGCCGTTTTTCGCATTTTGAAAATATCCTTCACGTCCGCATCTAGCCCTCGTTCC
The DNA here is from genome assembly GCA_943354505.1 of Candidatus Peribacteria bacterium. Lineage (GTDB taxonomy): Bacteria > Patescibacteriota > Gracilibacteria > UBA1369 > 2-02-FULL-48-14. The sequence continues at coordinate 428 of CALRCE010000034.1, read as the reverse complement.
TTGCAAACACGAACAGCAAGAGGGGAAAAATCGATTCCACAAATATCAAAACCATTTTTCTCAAAATAGAGAAGTGCTCGACCTGCCCCAGAGCCCACATCCAAAATCTTTCCACGAGCGAACTTTAACAAAGCTTTCTCGTTGGGCATAAGCTCAGTTCGAAAATAATCGGAAGTGGGCATTTCGTCTAAAAAGCCATCATCCCGTCTGATGAAATGAGGCGTTTTGTGGTCGCCCTTCCAATACCCGTACAAGGCTTGTCCAAAAGTATCTCTCATAAGTTTACTTTCTAAAGTATTCTACACGAATAGCCATCAAAAAATAAGTCGAGGAACCTCTATGGTCAATCCGGGCTAATATAAACAATAGCGTGGTTGACAGAATTTTCCAAAGAGGAGGGTAAATTTTTCATGGATGGATTTCTTTCT
>CALRCE010000033.1:543-12265 GCA_943354505.1 Candidatus Peribacteria bacterium | reverse complement strand
TTTTGAACGATGAATTTGGGGTCGAGCATGATCTTTAATTAAGCTCGCCCAGGATAGCGAAGAAGCGAATCAGGGGAAAGGGAAGGCTATTTGTCCATCCACCCTCCTTCTACTACCCATCCGCTGCCGGTTGGCATGTCAACTCTAGAATAACCGCTCAGTACGATGACGCCTGTTTGGCCTTCAGGTAAAGGTGCAGGAGGAAAGGGTGCAGATTTCCCTTCTCGTCTACGTTTTGCTGCTTCTTCTGCCACACCTCTTGTGCGCATTTCTTCCTTATAGGCATCTGGATTTGTTTCTGCTAGGTAATCTAAGCGGTCGTCTTCTAAATTTGGCATAAATTTCAGGTCTAAAAATAAGCTCCAATTCTAGACTATTTTACCTGCCTGTCAATTTAAACCTGTTCTTCTGCGGTCTTTCATTGTATAATGAGGAGATATTCAATAGCCCTTATGTCTCCAGAAGTTTTTGATCCACCTGACTTAACTCCAGAACAGTTGCTCTCTGATCTTGCTTATGTGAGGCAGTGGGGAATGCATTTTCATCGTGCTGCCGAGGCTGTTGCTGCACAAACTTTCAATCTTGGAGACGTAGAGTTCCAGGCTGCTCAGGCTTTTATTGCTGCCGAAGTGGAACGTCGTCGAGCGAAATATCCAAATTACAACCGAGTGGCTACCGGTAGGGGTTTGATTGGTGCAGGCACGGATGTCTGGACGCAGGTCGACTTTCCTGGAGAAGATGCCATCTTAGGGCCACATCCAAAGAGCGTGGAGTCGCAACTGCGAATGCGATATCCTACTGTTTATTCTGCTTTGGCTCCTTTCGTTCCACCTTCACAACCGGAAGGCGTTTGACGAAGACTTGTTTGCCTTCGATGAGGATTTGAAGTTCAATCGGATCCCAGCTTTCGACTTTGAGACCTTGAACGCCCCAGAAGTGATTGTGGACTCCGAGTTCGGCGGCAATTTCTTTTTCGAAGACCGATTTGGCCAGAACCTTGTCTTGTTGTTGCAAAGTGAAGGTGATGGAGTGTTTGCCTTTGGGCAAAATAAGACGCGACACCACGAACATTTGGGGGTGAGTGGCTGGAGTTTTTTCGGAAAGGATGCGTTCGAAGATTCCGTTCAAATTGATTTTCCCGTCCATAGAGACGGAAGCGTAGTCACAGAACATGGCGTATTCAACAGGTTGGATTTTCATTTGGAAGGTTTTTTAAAGGGTTTTGGTAAGCGGTAAATGGGAAGGGTGGCTCCGCCGATTTCTGTGCCGTCTTCGTAGGCTTTGAGTTCGATGGGATCCCAACTTTCGATGTTCAGGGAATAAATTCCCCAGAGCAAATTTTGGGGAGTCGCTTTGGTCACTTCTTTGTCGAAAGTGGTTTTTGCAATCACTTTGTCTTGCTGCATCAGCGTCATCGTAATGCTGTGGCTGCCTTTTGGGAAGTTCAGTCGAGAGAGCACAAACATTTGCGGATGCTGCGTGGGCATGTCTTGCGCGAAGAGTCCTTCAAAAATCCCCACCAAGTTCAACTTGCCGTCCGTGCTCATGGAAGCATGGTCGCAGAAGTGAACGAAAGAGAGGGTGGTTTTCATTTCAGGTATTGCTTGATCTCTTTTTCTAAGTTGTTTACATCCTTAATGGCGTCTAAAATATGGAGTAGATATTCTTTGTTATCTTTCTTCATAAAGAGTTTTTAAATCTGGAAGGATGTATTTCTTGAGACGAGGCCTTACTCCAGTTGGGGTGACTAAGTCGACATCCCTCTTTAGTTTCTTTTCGAGCTTCATTTCCACGTCAACAAATTTAAACAGACCCACTGGTTCAGAAAATTGGACCATCAAATCGATGTCGCTTTTTTTTGTTTCCTCTCCTCGTGTAAAAGAACCAAACACGGCCACATAATTTAGACCGTTTCTTTTTGCAAACGGCACGATTTTTTTCTGGAGCTCAAGAAGTGCTTTGGTCATGCTCTCAGTTTAGCAGAGCGTGGCTCTGCAGACCAGTCGATCAACCAGTTGTTTTAGAATCTTCGATAGGCACCTACCGTTGCAAACAAGGAAAGCGTTTTTTCGGGAGTGGTGGGGTCTAGAATGTCGTAGTTCCAACGGGTGTTGACTCCCCAACCGTCTTTTTCAAGGAAAACTTCTAGGCCTGTGACGAGTTCCGTTGCAGGGCGTGAATAGTCTGGGGTGCCATCCAAGTTTTTGTCATCGATTTTTAGCGTGATGTCTTGAATGCCTGGGTACCAGAGTCCAGAAATAGAAGGGATTACACCAATTTTTGTTCCATCGCTTAAGGTGTCGCTTACGGGCGTTGAGATGGATGCTTTCCCAAAAGGGTGGGTTTCAATTTGGCTTAAATCTGGGTTGTTGAGTCCCGTGAGATATTCTTGTACGCCGAGGTTCACTGCCGCTTTCACGCGCAGCCAAGGTGTTAGATCTTTTCCTAGGCTCAAGTCACCTTGGATGGCTGGATAGAGTGTGTTAGACCCATTCGTTGGAATGTTGAGGGTGAGGCCCGTTTGTAGCGGGCCCATGTGAGGTCCGTTGATCGTTCCATAGACACGGGTTCCTCCGCGGTAAGTGGTGGAGGCGACAGAAAGATCTGCGCCGACCTGGCCGTGGATTTCGATCGGTTCGCTGACTTGAGTATCGAGAGGCATAAATGAGGAATAAATGTTAAGTGCTTATTCTCTCATGAAGTGTCGATTTGAATATAGATTGAGCATTATTGTGCTCTATTTACAGGTTTTATTATCTGTCGAAACTTTCGGCAATATGCTGTATAATGAAGGCATGTTTGAAAAGATTTTGGAACAAAATGGACTGAATGAAAAAGAGGCAAAGCTCTACATTGTTGTTTTAGAAGCGGGTGAAATTCCTTTGGGACGAGCGGCACAAAAGGCGAAGTTGAAACGTTCCACTGTTTATAGTTTGGTGGACGTACTCAAGAAAAAAGGAATTCTATCCACGCTTAAAAAGAATGGAATCGTGCATGTGTCAGCCTTGTCACCGCGACTTTTGATCGAACGATTTGAACACTCCGCGGAGCAGGCAAAGTCTGTGCTTCCTGGGCTTTTGGATTTGGCTTATGCTTCTCCGATCAAACCGCGCCTTCGTTTTTATGAAGGGATGGATGCCCTCAAGCAAATTTTGTTTGAAGCGTCTGGTTCGAAGGAAGATTACATCGGTTTCATCGACTACACCTTGATGCCGAAAGAGCTCTACAAATACATCACGGCAAAGGTGGCTCCGCAGCGCAAGAAAAATGGAATTATTCTCCGGTTGTTGATGCCTCGTAACAAAACGAATGAGCTCATCAAAAATGAATACACTCTCAATGTTGCACACCGTTTGGTGGAATTCCCGTCGCGTAAAAATCACATCGAAATTCTGCTCTATGAAAAGAGCAAAATCGGATTCCTATCCTTTGTGAAAAATGAAATGTTCGGCGTGGTTTTGGACTCCGAGGCGATTCACCAAACCCTCAAAGATTTATTCTTTTTGATTTGGGAGGGGGCGGATTAAACTCTACCCAAGCTCAAGTCTCGAATGAAATTAGATACGGAAGTATAGCCCTCTTTTGCTGCATTTTGTTCGATCTTTTTCTTGTCCTCTGCAGTCACACGAAATCGGATCACTTTGTTTTGAGTCTCATTATGTTCTTTTTCGGCTGCGATTAAGTTCGGTAAATCCATCAAGAGGTTCGGGATGTCTTCGTTTAAAAATTCCTGATCAATGTTTGCATCTTCACACTTCACGTGAGTCGTTTCTCTGGATGCTTGTTTGAGTGTGTAGGCGCACTTCTTGTTGTTGATGGTGAGTGCGTATTGTATGGCGGTTTTCATGATTGTTTGGGTGAGTTTATAATTTGTTTTCTTTTACGATCTTCATCGCTAGTTTTTTGTAAAATTCTTTACAGTCGCCGTTGTGTATTGGGATGATTAGGTCGGAAGTTAGGGAAGGATGTTTGAATTTTTGATGACTGCCTTTTGCTGGGATTTTTTCGAAACCTTTGGATAGGAGAATCTTTTCAATGTCGCTGTATTGTAGCGAGCTTGGGGTGTTCATAAACTTCTCCAATAGCTTTTCCTTTTTAGTCATAGTCTCTCATTAGATTTTAAGTATACTAAAAATGTAGCTACATTGTCAAATGGTGTGGCTACATTAGTTCTAAGTTGAAACAGTGCGATTTACAGGTTTGGATCCCGTACTAGTACGGAAGCTGATCTGTTAAATTGTGAGTAAAGCGAACGAAGGTGATTTTAGTCATTATTTTATTCTAGATAATCTTTCTTTTTCACCTAGTTCAATTATTTCTACTAAATAGGCTAAATCCTCACGAAAATCTTTTTTAATGTCTCTATCTATAATCTTCACGTCGATTTGCTCTAAGATGGTCTTCATCTCCTTAAGAATTGAATCGAATTCTTTAAAGGAAAAACTTTGTTTTTTACTACTGCTGCCATTATGCGCAACAATATTGTTTCTGGCTTTTTGAATTTTTTGAACTAACTTAGATAAACTCGCTGAAGTAGTTATTTTTGCATCTAAATTCCTGACACAGATAGTTGTTTTCTCATTTCCTGCGTCAAAAAACTTACCGATCTCAATAATTAATGTTCTTTTTAAGCTTTCAATTTGGATGCCTCTAAGTTGGGAGCTTTCACCCGTTAAAATATATAGAGCGTTTCCTCCATATTTCCCTTTTAGAGTCTTTTTGAGTTTGTCTAAACTTTTATAGAAATCCTGGAGCTCCTCTAGTAAAGAAAAAGTTGATAACGATATTCTGTAATTCTGAAGTAGAACTGTCTTTTCTTTTTCAGTAACTTGGATTTTTTGTCTTCCAGAAAGGAATCTACGCCAAGCTTTTTTTAACATTTTCCACATTTAGAATTCTATTTAGATTTACTTTGCCTCCCCATCAATCGTAGGCCCCTTGTTTTCGCCGGATTCGTCGTCTGGTTTAACATCAGACGTAGCCTCTTCTGTGGCAGCAGCCTCCTCAGGCTTTGAATCCTTGGGATAGACCTTCACGTCGGGGTCTTCGCTTGCAGTGGCTCCGGCAGCGCTCGGTTGGTCGTACATCGCGGCGCCGATTTTTTGGAGTTCACCGCTGAGAGCTTCGCTGGCTGACTTGAGTTCGTCGACGGAAGCCTCTTTGTTTTCGAGGACTTTTTTGAGGTCCGCAACTTTGGCTTCGACGGTGGTCTTGGCATCGGCAGGAACTTTTTCACCGAGGTCTTTTAGAGTGCGTTCGGTTTGAGAGACGAGGGATTCTGCGGTGACGCGGGCTTCGACGGATTCCTTCTTTTTCTTGTCTTCGTCGGCGTGGAGTTCCGCTTCCTTTTTCATTTTTTCGATTTCTTCTTTGGAAAGTCCGGAGTGGCCAGTGATGGTGATGTGTTGAACTTTTCCAGTCGCCTTGTCGGTGGCTTTCACGTTCATGATTCCGTTCGCGTCGATGTCGAAAGTCACTTCAATTTGAGGCACTCCGCGAGGCGCTGGAGGAAGGCCGTCGAGTTGGAAGTTCCCGAGGAATTTATTGTCTTGAGCGATGGGACGTTCGCCTTGGAAAATGCGGATGTCCACGGAAGGTTGGCTGTCTGCTGCGGTGGAATAGACTTGAGATTTTGAAGTGGGGATCGTGCTGTTGCGTTCGATCATCGGGGTCATCACGCCACCCAGGGTTTCGATTCCGAGGGTGAGGGGAGTCACGTCGAGGAGCAAAACGTCCTTCACGTCGCCTTGCAAAACTCCTCCTTGAATCGCGGCACCGAGGGCCACGACTTCATCGGGATTGATTCCACGGTGAGGTTCCTTTCCGAAAATCTCTTTGGCTTTTTCTTGGACGGCGGGCATGCGAGTCATTCCTCCCACGAGCACCACTTCGTCGATGTCGCTGACGTAGACTTTGGAGTCTTCGATGGCTTGTTTGCAAGGCTTCAAAAGTCGTTCGAAAAGGGGAGCACAAATGTCTTCCAATTTGCTGCGAGAGAGTTTGATCACGAGGTGCTTGGGTCCGTTTTTATCCGCGGTGATGAAGGGCAGGTTCACTTCCGTTTCGTGCTGGCTCGAGAGTTCGATCTTCGCTTTTTCAGCGGCCTCTTTGAGACGTTGAAGCGCGACTTTGTCTTCGCGCAAATTGATGCCTTCTTGTTTCTTGAATTCGTCGGCGAGCCATTCGATAATGAGATTGTCGAAGTCGTCTCCTCCGAGCAGGGTGTCTCCGTTGGTGGAGAGCACTTGGAAGACACCATCGCCGAGTTCCAAAATGGACACGTCGAAGGTTCCTCCTCCCAAATCGAAGACGGCGATTTTCTTGTCCCCCGTGTGTTTGTCCAGACCGTAAGCAAGGGCGGCGGCGGTGGGTTCGTTGATGATGCGTTCGACGGTGAGTCCGGCGATTTCTCCGGCGTCTTTAGTGGCTTGACGTTGGGCGTCGTTGAAGTAGGCGGGCACGGTGATCACGGCGCGAGTCACGGGTTCACCGAGGAATTTTTCGGCGTCCGCTTTCACTTTTTGCAGCACCATCGCGCTGATTTCTGCGGGCTTCTTTTCTTTGCCTTCGAGCAGGATGTCTGCTTCTCCGTTGCTGGCTTTCTTCGTTTCGAAAGGGAAGCGAGTCGTGAGCTCTTTCACTTCGTTGAATTGGCGTCCGATGAGGCGCTTCGCTGAGAAGATGGTGTTCTTTTCGTTCATCACCATTTGGCGCTTGGCGGGCTCTCCGACGAGGCGCTCTCCGTCTTTTAAAGCCACGATGGAAGGAGTGGTGTTTTTGCCTTCCACGTTGGGGATGACGGTGGCGTCTCCTCCTTGCATGACGGCGAAACAGGTGTTGGTGGTTCCAAGATCGATTCCAATGATACGAGACATAGTTTTGTATGTTAAATTAGCACTGACTATTTTAGAGTGCTAATTTGGAAGGGTCAAGGGGTTTATTTAGGATTCTGGGAGTACTTCGATACGAGGAGCCTGGTCTTTATTGGGCTCTAAGCCACTTTGTATTAGAACTCTAGCTATTAGGATTTTTACCTCATTAATGCCTTGCTGGATGCTCTCTAAATTTGATGAGCCATCCTCAAGAGTGTTTATTTCTTCACAGATGCCTCTGATTTGGACTCCAATTTGACGAATCTCTTCTGCGATTTGATTGGCGTTGGTCTTGTTGCTTTTGGCTATTTTTGCTGCAGCTTCCTCAAAAATATTTTCGTTCACCAAACGAATCTGAGATTTATTTCCGACAGCCTTTTCAAGGTCTTCAACCGCTTGTTTACCCCATTCGTAGAGGCTCTTGTTGGTGCGTTCTTTTGACAGGTAAGGTCGTTTAAAGACCTCTATTATAACATGAAATTACTTTAGAACAAGCCCTCTGACTCACTCATCCTCCAAAATCATCTCTGCCTCATCCATTGCTTGGTTTACATTGTCGGCGTCCAGCATGAAGCTGCCGTGACTGCCGGTGGGATCTTGGATGAAAAGATCGACCAGGCCACCTAAGGATTCTAAGCGGTCTTTTGTGTTGCTCATTCCTTGGCAGGTGTCTTTTTCACGGCTGCCGGTGGCGTAGGAATTGTAGTCCTTTTCTCCACAGTACAAAATCCACTCAGTGCCTTCGAAGGGTTTTTCTCCATAGGCCCCGGCCATGGTATTGGCATACAGTTCGTAGTCGTCTTCCCACTGCCCTGAGTTGGCGATGCTTACCCCAAAGTAATTTTCGCCACAGAGATGATCGAAAAGAGTCACGCCGTAGGAGCGGGCGCTGCCCATGCTGAAGCCTTGAAAAATCACGTGACCGGAAGGGATGCCTTTCGCAGCAAGCTGTTCGGAGATTAAGGCGTAGACTTGGTCCGGTTCGTAGTAGCCTTCGTCTTCTAAACTGCGTCCGAACCACCATTGCAATCCGAGATAGGCCATGTGCCTTTGCGTGAGCTGTGGATACCACACTTCGAAGTCTTTGGTCGCCCAACTGCCATGCCCGTGCAGGCTCACCACTACGGTGTCTTTTGCGGCGTCAAAGTCTTTGGGTTGCCACCACACCGCGTAGCTTTGATCGTTGTTCACTGGAATGATTTCCGCATCATTGTTTCCCACAAACTTGTAGGCTTCGGCACTTTCTTCATCGGTTTGAGCGAGCTCTAAGACATCTCCGGCTGGTAGATGAGGGTCGGGAGTGGCTTCTTTTGAACACAGTGCGTTCTCATCGTTTTCTGTGGTGGTTTCTGATGGAGTGGAATTGCAGGCCGTCAGCAAAAGGCTGCAAAGGGCGAGAATGGAAAGAATACGTTTCATGAGGCAGGGGTTATTGATGCCGTAGCTTTCTCTATTGCTTCGTTCACGTTGTCGAGGTTCAGCATGAAGCTGCCGTGACCGCCGGTGGAGTCTTTGATGAATAAGTCTATGGTGCCTCCCATGTTCTCAAGGCGGTCTTGAGTCATGGCCATGCTGTCGCATACAGTGCCGGGTTTCTCTTTGGGGTCTTGTTCGCCGCAGAAGAGTATCCAGTGGGTCCCTTCAAAGGGCCTGGATCCGTAAGCTTTTGTGAGTACTTTTTTGTAGAGGGCGTACTCGTCTTCCCAGGGGCCGGAGTTGGCGATGCTCACCGCGAAATAGTTTTCCCCACAGAGATGATCATAGAGAGTCACTCCGTAGGAACGGGCGCTGCCCATGCTGAAGCCTTCAAAAATCACGTGACCGGAAGGGATGCCTTTGGCGGCGAGTTGTTCAGCGATGAGAGCGTAGACTTGGTCGGGTTCGTAGTAGCCTTCGTCTTCTAAACTGCGTCCGAACCACCACTGCAACCCAAGGTAGGCCACGTTTCTTTGAGTCAGCTCCGGGTACCAGGCTTCGAAATCTCTCACCGCCCAGCTGGCGTGGCCGTGCAGACTCACTACAACTGTGTCCTGTGTGGGATCAAAATCCGTGGGCTCCCACCAGACGGCGTAGCTGTTATTGTTGTCTACAGGGATTATTTCTGCGCCACTTTCTTCAGTGAAATTGTAGGCCTCAGCACTGTCTGTTTGTGTTTGAGCGAGGCTCAGTACATCGCCTTCAGGAATATCCGGATTGACGCTGAGGGGTTCTGAGCAGAGTGGGTTTTCAGTTTCTGCGGTGGTTTCTGTTGGAGTGGAATTACAGGCCGTCAGCAAAAGGCTGCAAAGGGCGAGAGTGGAGAATAGGCGTTTCATGGATTAGGGGTTTGGCGAAGTTTTTCATAGAGATCCAAAGCTGCTTTTGTGTTGGCAGAGTTCATGTGAAAACCGCCGTGTCCCTCCGTTGAGTCTTGGATGAATAAGTCTACGGCTCCACCGTAGTTTTCGATTGATGCTTTTGTATTTTCCATGTCAGAACAAGTTGAGTTTAGAGTTGTATCCAGTTCGCCGCAGTACAGGACCCAATGCGTTCCATCGAAGGGAGACTCGCCAAAAACTCCGTTGATGATTTCGGCGGTGGGGGGGTAATCGGCGATGAAGCCGCCCGCGTTTGCCACGGTCATAAGAAAGAGCGGGTTGGCACTGGTCTTGTCGAGTGCCTCCATGGCGTAAGTGTTGGTCGCGCCGCGGCTGAAGCCTTCGAAGAGAATCTTGCCAGCGGGGATGCCTTGTTCAGCTAACGCGGCTTGGATGAGCGGAAGCATTTCGGTTGGCGTGTAGTAGTCGTCGATGCTTTCGCCCTCGCCGAACCACCATTGAAGTCCTAAGTAACCGTAATGGTATTCATCGAGGTAGGGTTTCCATGCTTCAAAGCCGGAACTCACAAAGCCACCGTGCCCGTGCAGAGCCACGATGAATCCATCGGTTTCTGGGTTGAATCCTTCTGGGGTCCAGGTGCCGTAAAAACTTTTTTTGTCTGAAGTGGGTGAGATTTTTAGCCCGTCGGCAGTGGCGGTGTTGTAGTTTTCTTCATCGAGTGCCGCCATTTGTTGGATGAGGGCCTCGGCTGCTTCTGAAAAGGTGGCTTCGGTGGGTTTGGTGCTTTCAATAGTCCCACAGCCAGACATCACCAGGATGGAAAGGAAGATCGAGGTGAAGCGTTTTTGCATAGGATTGGACTGTTAAGCTTTTCCCACGCTCACTTTAGCGGGGCGTACGATTTTGCCATTGAATGAGTAGCCTTTTTCGAAGACTTGGACGACTTGGCCGGTGGGTCCATCCACTTCCATGAGGATCTCGTGCAGGTGAGGATCGGCGGGGAGTCCAGTTGGATCGATGACTTCCAGTCCCAAGTTGGTGAGGGCGCCGATGAGATTGGCTTCAATGGCTTCAATGCCTTTGACCCATTCGTTGGTTTTGAGTTCTTCGGGGATGCTGCTGAAGGCTCGAGCGAAATTGTCCAAAGCGGGGAAGAGCGCCTGCAGCAATTTCATGTTGGCGTAGACTTGGAGTTCGGCCCGTTCTTCTTCGGCGTGACGTTTGAAATTTTGTAGGTCGGCCAGGGCGCGTTTTGCCATTTCGGTCATGGCAGCAAGATCCGCTTGAAGTTGAATCGTAGCAGGATCTTGCTGGCTGCCGGTGTTTGAATCTTGTTGAGTGCTGTCGTCGTTCATGGCCCTACCTTACTCAAGTTCCGAAGTGAGTTCAACCGATAGATTGATGTTCTGGATCAAGGTCGCCATTTTGAGGAACTCGGCGTGGCTCACTTCTCTAGCGGCTTGGAAGGTTCCGTCTCCGTAGCCTTGTACGATTCCGGAGTGGTAAGCAGCAATGACGTAAGGGGCGTACCACAATTCCAAGTCCACATCACTGAAGGGATTTTCGCTCAGTTCGTAGTAGTCGAGAAGGTCTTGGCCTTGCAGGTCTAAAGGTATTTCTTGATTGTAGAAACTGAAGGTCATTTTTAGAGCTTCGGCGCGATTGATGATTCGTTCAGGTTGGAAGGTTCCGTCTGCATAGCCTTTGACCAAGTTGGCTTTGGCTGCGAATTCAATGAAGGAGAAGTCGTCATCCCCCAAAGCCACATCTGTGAAAGAAGGGCGTTCACTGTTCACGGTGATGGTGCTGAGGTCCACGCCGCTTTGCACCAAAAGGAAGCTGAGCGCGTTTACACGATTCGTTCCACTGTCAGGAGCCACAAAGAAGTCGAATAAAACTTCAAGGAAACTATTTACTTTAACGGCAACGTCGATGATGTAGGTTTCATCGATCAAGTTTTTGAGATAACCTTGGGACCAGTGATCGGGAGTTTCTTCGCCCAACTGATTTGCCAAGTCTTCGCTGTTGTCTGCGCCTGGAATGCTGTTGCTTGAACCACTGCCTCCACCGCTGCTTCCTCCTACTACATGTGAGCTGCCTCCACCGCTGTTTGATTCTTCAGGCTCTGGTTCCACGTCGTTGTCGGTGATGGTGACGTTGACGGAAGCGATGTCAATTCCATTGTAGACGGGGTCCAAGCTGAAGCTGCTATGGGTGAGGGTGCTCATTTCACCGGATTCTACGTTGTCGTCGTCGGTGAGTGTCACGCTCACGAGTTGGGGTGCATTCCAGTTTCCTGTGGTGAAGGTCAATGTCGCTGGGTTGCGAGTGGCGTGTTCATCGGGAGTGATGCTGATGAGCACCGTGGCGGTGGGCTGCGTGTTGAGCACCACTGTGTATTCTTTCACTTGGCCTTCGGTACCACTGAGCGAGGTGCTCGAAAGGCTGACTCCGGCGGTGTCGTTGTCGTTGTTGATACTCACGTGTTGGCGCTCTGGTTGACAGTGGCGATTTCCAGGTAATCTTGTTTTT
>CALRCE010000033.1:0-533 GCA_943354505.1 Candidatus Peribacteria bacterium | reverse complement strand
CGCTCACGTCGTTGGGATCCACCCCGTTGTAACTGAGATCTGCCGAAACGATGGTCCCCGTGAGGATCGTGTATTCCACATCCTCATCCACAACGAGGTCGTTGACTCCAGTGACGGTGACGGTTTGAACGAGGTCCCAGTTCTCTGAAGTGAAGGTTAAGATGGCAGGGGAAACAGTGCCTTCGGTGGTGTCTGAAGAGCTTAAATCGATGCTCACGTCCGCGGTGGGTTCCGAAAGGAGCACGACGGTGAAGGTGGCCGTTCCACCCGCTTCGGTGGTGTCTGTTGAGATCACACTGACGGCCAATCCAGAGGTGTCGTTGTCGTCATTGGTCACGGTGATGTCGTCTGGATCGAGATTGTCGTAGTTGGGGTCGGAGGAAGTGGCGAGTCCGGTGGTAATGGAGTAAAGCACGGCTTCATCGTCCACATCGTCGTTCACTCCGGTTACGGTGAGGGTTTGAGGGGTGTCCCAATTGCCCGTCGTGAAAACCACAAAGGCTGGAACCACGGTTCCTTCGCTGGTGTCCGAA
>CALRCE010000032.1 GCA_943354505.1 Candidatus Peribacteria bacterium | reverse complement strand
CATGGAATGCCCGATGACCGTCACGGGACCGCCCAAGTGGCCTTCCGACCACAAACGTCCTGCCAAACGATTCCCTTCAGAGAGAGCGGCTTTGAGGTGGGTTTGAGAACCACGGTTGGCTTCGGCGTATTCCGAGGTGCCTCGTCCTCCTGTGTTTGGAAAAACAAAACGAGGATTTCGGGTACCTGCCTCAATAGCGGCTCGAACCAGAATATCTAAAAAACTGCCCGTGAACATGGCTGAACTCTCCCCCCAACCTGGCAGAACCACCACCGTCCCATCTGGATCTTCGTCTAAATTTCTCCCTAAAACCACATCCACTCGTTTTGAGGTGGGGAAGTCTTTTGGGTTGAGCCCTTGTGTTTCGTATTCTTCCACTCTGAACTGAAGAACGAGTTCTTCTCTTGTTTCTCGTCCTTCTCCAGGAATATAAAAGCCTGTGTCATTCCCTAATCTAGGATTATAAGGTACCCAGCAATCGTTCACGCTCTCGTTCACCTTTTTGGGTTAGAGCGCTAGATTATAGAACTTTATTTCATTTCGTCAAGTCCCTGTTCCATCATAACGCCTATCGCCAGACAACTGAGGTCTTCGAAACACGTCACGGCAGGGTCCCCACCCAGGTTTTTTAAATAGCTGGGTTCCTCCCACGTTTCTCCATCTTCGGTGAAGGTGAACCAATTTCCTTTTCCTCCCTTTCCACCTGGTGTTCCGTAAAAATAAAGTCCATCGTCTTTTGTTAAGAAATTCCCGGTCCAATTCACTTCAGCGTCGAGTTCAATGGGGTCGAGGATTTCAAACTCCAGGCCGTCTTCCGACACTCCGTGGTTGGCGGATCCTGTTGAAGCTTCATCTCCATTGTTGGGAGTGATGAGGTGCCAAAGCCCATCCCAATACCCCACGGCGGAGTCGTAAGCGGGGTCGCCGTCCAAATCGAAACGGGCTCCTTCTTCAAACGTGTAGTGAATGCCGTCGTCCGAAATGGCGGAGTAGATGTTGGTGTCGTCGCCAAAAGTGCTCATCCCTTTTGCGTTGGAAGTGAAGTAGATGCGAATTTGGCCATCAGGGAGCAAAGCTAAAGTTGGATCGAAAGGACGTTGGTAGCCGTCAGGAAGGCCGTCCACTTCGATGGGCTCTGGGTCGGACCAGGTTTTGCCTTCATCCTTTGAAGTAGAAATGGCCACTTTGTCGAAAGCGTCTTCGTTGTCGCAGGGGAACCATTGAAAAGCCGCGATCAAATCACCGTCGGCATTCTGAATGAGGGTGGGTACGCCTCCTGCTTCGACAAGCGTTTTAGTTGAGCTCCCCTGAGCTTTACTCTCGGAAGAACTGAGCGTTGTGATGCCCAAGTAGTTGTTCCAGGGTCCCTTCATCTCCTCTCCATTTTCGCAAACTTGAGTGAACATATCCTCGGGTGGATTGTGCATCTCTCCTTCGGATTCTGGCGGTTCCGTTTGAGTGGTAGTGACGGATGTATCGGGTGTATCTGTGGAACAGGCGCTCATTAAAAGCATGAGGCACAAAGCGGTGGAGAGGCGAAGCGACATGGCGTTGGGTTTATAAATTCCCCTTCATTTTAGCGCGAGCTCCCTTGTCTAGTACAGCCTTGTTGTCTTTGATGACGAGTTCTGGTTTGCCACCGCTCACAAATTTGCCGGCTTCGATGTCTTCGGTGATGAGGAGTGCGGAAGTGATCATCGTGTTGCTGCCCACGCGAACTCCCGGCATGAGGCTGGTTTGGACGCCCACTCGAATGTTGTCTCCGAGAATGGGCCCGAGTTTGTTTCGTCCCGTTGCTTGTCCACTGGACACGATTTCTTTTTCATCGAGGCGAAGATTCGCGCACACGGCTCCGGCCCCAAAACTCACGTTGTTGCCCATCACGGTGTCCCCCACGTAATTACTGTGGAACCAGCAGTCGTCGCCAATGAAAGAGCGCGCCACTTCGGTGGAATAACCGATCACGCTGTTGTCTCCGATCATGGATTCGCGGACCAAGGCGTTGTTTGCGACGACGGAGTTTTTTCCGATGTAGGCGGGCCCCACAATCGTGGCGTGTTCAAAAACTTTCACCCCTTCTTCGATCACCACGTCGCCTTTGATCACGGCGGAGGCCGCGATTTGAGCGGAAGGATGAATGCGGCTGCCCATGACTTTGAAGGAGAAATTCATGAGGTCGAGGACGTGCCACGGAAATTTGATGGGCTGCCAGAAGCCAGAATAAGGAAGGGCTTCGAAGACTTGTTTTTGCATGAGATTTTGCAGCGCCACTTCGTAGCGGTCGTCACGATCGGTGCTCACGGCACGGAGGGCTTCGAAAAGTGCGACTGGTTTTTTGAACACGTGCAGCACGATGTTCACCAAATTTGAAGGTTCGGTGCCGGGCTCTGGCTTCTCCACAATTCCCGTGATGCGAGTCCCGTTGAGTTTGAGGTAGCCGCCTGGGAAATAGGTTTTGACTTCGTAGGCGAGCAGGTAAGCGTCGGCGTTTGCACTTTGAGCGAGCACGTCGTTGCTGCTGATCACGAGCAGGCTTTCGTCGGCATCGAGTTCCGCTTCAGCAGCCAGCACGGCTCCAGCCATGCCTTCGTCGAGGTTTTCTTGGACGAGGATTTTTGCGTCGTAAGGCTTTCCAAGTGCTTCCAATTTCTCGCGGTTGTGCGCACCACCCACGATTAAAAGATCAGTGAGTCCCACGCGTTTCAAAGTGTCGAGTTGATGTTCGAGTAGGGTTCCTCCCGCAAATTTCAGGAAGTTCTTGTCTTCGATGGGTTTGACTCGTCGACTGCGGCCGGCGGCTAAAAGTAAGGTTTTCATTGCTGCCAGTATACCGTCGATCTGAACCTGAAGGCAACTGGCTTGATTTGTTGAAACTGAGTCTCAACGATAGATGTCTTTTCGATCGCCTAGGTCGAGGATCCAGAATTCCAAACTCTCCACTTTCTGATTCTTCAATTCCAAAATCAAACGGTAACTTCCTATCCTCAGTCGATGAGTGGCAGGCTCAAAATCGTGTAGCTTCTTAAGGAGTTGAAACAAGTCTTCATGGTGCTTCAATTCTTTTAACTTTGCCACTATTCTCTCTTGAGCGGCCAAGGGGAGTTTTAAAAATTCTTTTTCTGCTTTTTTAGTGAAAACAAACTGATTCATAGTCAAATGATGAGACTGCTTTTCCCAGATTTAGAAGAGGCTTTATATTTTTCTTGGAGTTTCTTTTGATTTTTCCTCATTTCAAAGTCTTCCATGTAGTTGTCGATGAATTGATCGCAGCCATCGTAATAAGGCAAAAGAATGATTCGCCCTTCTCCACGATTGGTTACGATGTAGCTCTTTTCCTCAATTGAATCTGATATTTGGCCTATTTTTTGCTGCACTTGAGTGGTTGTAACGATATGAATCATATAGAATAATATATGTTAACTCATATATCTTACCCTATATTTAGTAGTCCTTCAAGCTTAGCATGGAAGCTCCTGACATTTCCCTGAATTATTTACAGAATAAGCTGAATCGAGGTATCTTTTGCTCATGGACAAGAAAAATTTCAGACTTTGGCTCCTCTATGATTTTGCCAACTCCTTGGCATTCGTAGGGCTTGGATTTTATTTTTCTCTCTATTTTGTTTCAGACAATGGGATGCCCGATTACTGGCTGAGCATTGCGGTGGCTCTTTCGACCCTCCTTTTGCTCCTCTTTTTGCCTGCACTGGGTCGGCTTTCGGATCGCCTGCAAAGACGCATGCCTTTTTTGATTCAATTCACCATTCTGGCCATTCTTTCTTTGGCTGGATTGGGTTGGGTGGCCATGTCCGACGCAGCGTGGACCAATGAAAAAGCTTTTGCGATCATTGCCTTTTACTTTCTCTTTTATTTTTTCTACCAAGGCTCTTTGGTCTTTTACGACTCGATGATCCCGAACTTTATAGGTAAAAGGAGCTCTGAAAGTGTTTCGGGCTGGGGCATGGGTTTTGGACAGGTGGGCAACTTGGTTGGATTGGTGGTGGCTCTCCAAGTTGCAGAAGGAAAGTGGTCTTTCTTGGGACATGAGGGGCGCTCGGCCACTTTTTTGGCTGGGGCTTTTGTTTTCTTTGTTTGCGTGCTTCCCACTTTAATCTTCCTCAAAGACAAGAAGACTGCCGCACCTCTTTCTGAATTTAAACCGGCCAAGGAAGGTTTTAAAATCGCGATGAAAGATAGAAACATTCGCTATTTTTTGATCAGCTACTACCTTTTTGCGGATGCGATTTTGACTTTGCAGAATCAGCCGATGATGGAGTTGAAAACTCAACCACAGTGGATCTCAATCGACTTGGATTTGAGGAGCTGAAGAGAGTTCGTGATGATGTGCTCGCCATGGCCCCGAACACTTTTCGAGAAACCGAAGATGGTTTTGAAAACCTTCAGGGTGATTCCGTGAGGATTCGATTTATAGACGGCTTATTCAGAGTGCGGGGAGACTTTTCTACTCATACACCAATACAATTTTTCATCACCACTCACTCTGAAAGTGTGGTCCTGAGAGGATCTACGAGTAGAGAAGAAATGATGACTGCCATTCGAGCGATGTTGCAAGAAATAGGCTGCTGGATTATTCAATAGCAAAGTGTGCCCGGGCACAGATTTTGCTTCGATTTTTGGCTTAGGAAAGCCATTTCTTTTTTTATTTTGCTCTAATCTTTACAACACCAGTAGGTGAGTTTATACCCACTGTGCCTATTTGATTTGTATGAAAAGATTTTCCATCCGAGTCCGTTTTGACCCCGTGATGTATACCATCGTTACTCAAATCGCAAAATCCAAGGGCAAGACTCTTTCTGCTTGGATAAGAGAAGTTGCTATTCAAGAGTTGAATAGCAAAATAGCTGTTTGAGCTTCAGGTCACAATTTCACCCAACCTCCCTGAATCCAGCGCTTCTTTGATGTCCATGGCGATGCGTTCGCCGAAGCTCATGGGGCGGCCCCAGAGGTAGCTGGTGTAAGGTGTGAAACGCGTGCCAGGAGAGCCTGGGATGCGCATGGAAACATCGAAGATCACAAACTCTTCCCGTCCATTCTCAGCGGCCACGGCACCTTGCAACGCGAAAGGACCGATGATGCCTGGAGCGGCGTGTGCTTGAGTAGCTTTCACAAATTTTTCGCCGATGTCGAAGGCTTTTTCGAGCAAAGATTCCTTCATGGTCACCGCGACGTGGCCCGTTTCCACCATGCTGGGCTGGTAGCCTCCTTTGAGGAGTTCGTTTTGAACGTCAGCGTTGAGGCGCAAGAAGCCATCGAGGCTGGTTTGGCGACGCATGTCGGTTCCCATGAGTTCGAGTTCGCCCGTGAGGGGGGAGTAGAAGAAATTGAGGTTCACTTGGGCGCCAATGATGAATTCTTCGATGACGGCTTTGTCCAAGGCTGCTTTGGTGATTTTTCCGGCGGCCAGCATTTCATCGGATTTTGTTTTGTAATCGGCGGGGCTGGTGGCCACAAAGAAAGCCCGCTCATATGTGCGAGTTGCCTCGTTCACTTTAACAATGACAGGACCGGTGATGTCTGCGGGGCTGGCGATCATTTTTGGCAAACGAATCCCAGCTTTTTCAAGTAAGAAATATTGATTGTTGGGTTGGTCGCGTTCTTCGAGACGGACGAGCTGACGGGTTCCATAAATCGGCACATTGAAGTCGTTTTCGATGGCTTTGAAATCGCAATACACCCAGAAATAACGGTTGTGAACAAAGATGGTGTTGAGGCCGCCGAGCTCTTCCTGCACTTCGGGTTTTACGATGTCTGCGAACTTTTCGAGAGTGATGAGATGATCGACGCAGCCTTTTCCGTCACGGGTTCGGTAGTATTTTTCGTAGGTTTTTTCACGTCCTTTTTGAGCAACCACCACGGTTTGGAAACCGAGTTTCTTGGCGCCCTCACACACTTCCAAGGCGCTGTGTCCGCCGAGCACCCCGATGGTGATTTGCTTGGGGTTGTAGGCGGCTAGGACTTCGGGAAGGTTCAGCATGATTTAGAGAAAGTGAGTGACGGAGCTAGAATACAGGGCCGAGGGGAAAAATACAGGATTTCTTGACTACTGGGCTCCTTGTTCACAAGTGATCTCCCCAGCGTTATAGTGTCCCATTCTAAAATTCCACCCTGAACTCCACTGGCTTGTATCGCAGTCGCTGAGGGCACTTCCCCAGGCTTGGCTTAGGCAGGCATCCAATTCTGCCTTGGTGTCTGGCCTGTAAGTGAAGGCTCGAGTACTTGTTATCCCTCCATTTACATTCAAAGATGGACCATATTTTTGAACACAGTCTGCCACTGCCGGTTCTTGAGTAACTGGATCGAGACTCCCCACCTCTAGTCTCACTTCTCCTGGTCTAGGTGCTGGAGGTTCTACAGGAGAACATCCGTTCAAGGCAGTGAATAAAGCGAGTTCAGGAAGGGTGAGGTCTGGGAATGAAGAAGGTGAATTTTGCATAAGAAATGTATTAAGGTTGTCAGTGTAACAAAAAAGAGGCTCCGTGGGGAGCCCCTTTAAAGTTGAGACTAATCTTGGTACCAAGCGTTGTAAGCGTTGTTGATCATTACAGCGGCTTCAGCACGAGAGAGTTTGCGATCAGGTTGGAAAGTGTTGTCTGGGTAACCTTCAACCACTTCGTAGTCCGTAGCCAAACGTACGGTGGCAGCGTACCAAGCAGAGGCTTTTACATCTGAGAAACGAGTGGAGGTTTCATCTCCTTCCATTCCAGAGAGGCGAACGAGAAGAGTGAGCGCTTCCACACGAGTGATTTCACCTTCTGGGTAGTATTGGTCGTCTTCATCGATCACATCGAGGGAGTAAGCCGCAGCGACGTATTCGTAGTACCATTCGTCTTCATCCACATCTCCGAAAGGTACATCTTTGTTTTCGTACTTAGAGGTGTTGATGTCTGCATTCATCATGGCCATCTTGATGAATTCAGCACGAGTCACTCCTTTGTTGATTCCGTAGCTGGTGGTGTCTCCTTCAACGATTCCACGGCAGTAGAGCAATTCAACAGCGGTCTGAGCCCAGTGGTAGTCGAGGTCCAAGAAAGGAGAATTGCATCCTGTTTGAGGAGTCAATTGGATCTTGTAAGATTGGATTTCTTGGTCGAAGTCGGTCACTTGGATTCCGTATTCTTCGAAGTCTTCAACGTCTACAACGAGCATGAAGGTGTCGTCGTCTTCGGTGTTGATGGCAAACGTGTACTCACCCTTTCCTTCGTTGGTCCATCCGTAAAGCGTGTCGTCGTTGGTGTCGTAAAGTCTGAAGTTGTCGTCGTCCAAGCTGCTGAGGTAGTTTCCGTTTTCATCGGTCACGGTCACGCTGAGGTTGTAAGCCACGGCAGAGATTTGGTCGATCAAGACACCTGCATCCAATTCACCTTCCATGGTTCCACGGATCCAGTACGCTTCTTCGTCTTCGAATTCGCTTTGATCCCAGTCAGAAGGAGCGTCGAAGTCGATGGAAAGAGTTCCTTCGTCTTCAAAGGTGTCCACTTCGTCGGTGTCGAGGTCCAAGTCTTTCCAGTCGTCTCCATCGTTGTATTCCCAAGTCAGTTCTGGGTCTTGGTCTTCGTCGATTTCAACGCCACGCTCTACTAAGAAGAGAACTTCTTCGAAGGCGTCTTCAGAACCTAAATAGAGGTACTGAGTTTCTGCATCGGTGGTGTCGAAGGCTTCGAAAGCATTGTTGTCGTTGCTTGAAGCTTCGGTGCTCACATCGGTGACGGTGTCGCCGTCGTCGGTGTAAACGTATTCAAGATCCACATTGGTTCCGCTGAGGGAAGATGTAGAAGATGAGAACGCTCCAGGGAGCGTGTTTGCGACGAGGGAGAGTCCCACAACCGCAAGGATAAAGAGTTTGGACTTTTGCATAGAAAAATTATAAAAGGAGATGAATATACATCGTAGTTGTGAAGTTGTCAACTATATTTTAAACTATGCTTTAAAAGCCCCTTTTACAGGTTAAGTAAAGGTGGCATCTTTTCCAGAAATCAGCTTAGCAAGTCTTGTAGTCTTCCGGTCTCAATGGCTTCTTTGAGTTCGCGAGCGAGGCGGCGGCCGGTGGACATGGGTTCTTTGTAACGGAGGGCGGTGTAAGGAGAGCCTTCGATGTAAGGATTGGTGCCAGCCACAATGCGGGCTGAAATTTCGAAGACGCGGAAGTTGAGGTTGGGATCGATGATGCCTTCCAAACAGAAGGGACCGAAGAGCCCTTTGGGGGCGCCTTCTAAGTTCTTGGAGTGCTTGATGACGCTTTCGCCAATGTTGAAGAACATGGGCAACATGGATTCACGCACCACAATGGGAATGTTTCCCGTGATGGTGTAACTGGTGCGGATGTTGGCTTCGATTTGATCTTTAGCGGCGATGCGTCCGATGGAGTCGGCGTTGGATTCGTAACGTTTGTCGAAACTCATCACTTCGAGTTCCCCGTTGAGTTCAGAGTAAAAATAGTGCACGTACATGGGCACTCCGACGATGTATTCTTGAATGGCGTATTCGTTCTCACCTGGGAATTCTTTGATGCGTTCGCGGAACTCTGCCGGTGATTTTGCGATGAAGTAACCAAATCCACCCTTGGCTCCATGAAACTTCACAATCACGGGACAGTCGATGTCGTCTGGACTCTTGAACACACGAGGCAGATTGAGGCCGGCGGCTTTGAGCCATTCGCGCTCCATGCTCCGATCGGATTCCCAACGTAAAATACCACGAGAACCGTAGTACATGGCTTTCATTTTGCTGGCGATTTCTTCCACACCCACGTAACTCACAAAAGAGCCGTGCGGGATCACGATGGCGTTCTTGGCGATGAGCTGATCTTCAATGCTGAAGTAATCTGAAAAGCTGGGAATCTCGATGAATTCGTCCACGACCTTGAAACTTTCGTAAACGCGGCGAACTTCGGGAGTCACGATGGCGATGGTCTTGAAACCTTCGTCGCGCGCGCCTTTTAAAATTTGCAGCGCCGTATGACTGGCGATGGTCGCAATGGCGTAATCTTTAATGGAGGTGGACATAAAATGAGATCTTTTTGGAACTGTATCAAAGCTCCCCCTTTTTGTCGACCTGTTTTGCGTGCTTAGTCGATGTCTGTGATTCCGAGTGGCACTTTGTACAAGTGAAGCTCCCCTTCAACACGGTAGCCTTCGTTCTCTGCAAAGAAGTTCCCCTCGAGGGTGAGCTTGGTTCCGTCTGTGATTTCGAGTTTGTCCAAGGTCATTTCAAAGTCCTCAAAATAGAGGCCTGTCCTTTCCGCTCCCACGGTCATCGACAGCTTGAATTCCGGCAAGACGGAGCCTTGGAGGCGATCGCTGTAAAGGCCTTCAAAGAGACCCTGATCGAAGGTGAAAGGCAGAGCGGGCACTTCACTTTCAACCCACCACGTCCAATCCCCTTCGTTTGTGTTGTCCCAGGCTTCCCCAAAAGACAGCTGTTCCGTGGAAGGCAGGCTGATGTTCAAGCCAAGGGTTTGCCCCTGCGTTTCTTCGTCAAAACTCAAAGCCAGTCCCGTGTAAGCTCCTCCTAAAATGCTGCCAGACCCCTCTTCAAAAGTGAAGGACCCTGTTGGAAATTCTTTTTGCTCCGTGTTGGTTTCGTTTACTTTTGGAGTGATCGTGAGCTGGGTTTGGACCTCCCCTACGTAGTTGTTCAAGAGAATGAGCACCGCGACTCCCAGAATCACGCGGTAGATTCCAAAGGCTTTGAGGGAATGGTTTTGCAAAAATTTCATGAGCCAGGTCACGGCTCCCAAACTGGACAGAAAAGCGGTCACAAAACCGACGGCTAAAACGGAGGGTGCCAAGTGGATCACGCTCTCGTCGAAGAAAACATCTTTGGATTTGAGCAGCCCTGCTCCCGCAATGGCAATGGCTCCAAGTAAGAATGAAAAACGAGCGGCTTCCTCCCGTTTGAGGCCGAGCAGGGTTCCGGTCCAAATGGTTGATCCGCTGCGGGAAACCCCAGGGATGATGGCCATGGCTTGAGCGCAACCGATGGCGATTCCCTTCCACCACGTCAAAGGTTTTCCTGATTTTTTGGGAGTGATGAAGTAGAGCGAGCCCACCACAATCATGGCGATGGCCACGGAGTGAGCGTTCCTAAAAAGGGCATCGATGGGATCTTCTAAGAGGATCCCCACCAGGGCCGCGGGCACCGAAGCGGCCACGAGTAAAGGCCAGCGTTTCGTATCAAAAACTTCGCGACGAAAGTAGATCAAAATGGCGAACAGCGTGCCGATGTGCAACATCACATCAAAATCTTTGAGCGAGTCCACGTCCAACTTAAAAAGTGATTCCGCCAGCACCAAATGCCCGGACGAAGAAATGGGGAGAAACTCCGTGATGCCCTGGAGTAAGCCGAGAAAAAAAGCTTGTAGGAAGGTCATGCGAAAAAGTTATTGCTCCGATTCTACCCAAAGATCGGCCCCCTTTCCATCGGAAGCTAAAATGCCTCCGGGTTCTCCGTCAGGGTCCACGCAGTAACCTGTTTTTTCGTCGTAAGTGAAGATGGGGGTGTTCTTGCTTCCGTAGGTGTCGGTGGGACAGGTGCAGGTTTCATCGCTGAATTTACCTCCTGAATTCTCACAGGCGGTTTCTTTGGTCTTGAGGGCTATCGCTTCTGCCTCTGCTTGAGTTTCCTCTTGGGTTTCTGGCTGAGAGTCCACTTGTGGGCGACTCGTCTCTTCTGAATCAGAAAAAGGTGAGCCGCAGGCGGAAAGCAATAATAGGCTGGCTATGAACAAGGCAGTGGATTTTTTCATAGGTGTGGATGAAGATGCGTTTAATTTAGCACATTTTTTTAATGGGAAGAAGTAGAGGGCGAGTTGATTTTTTTTTTAAGAGTTCTATAATTATTCATGAAGAAGCTTCCGGCCGTGGTTTATACACCACACTTAGCGGGGAGTTTTTTCTTTTACTTTGGAAAAATAGAGAGTAGGAACTTCTGTTTCGTTTTTTTATTTTCTTTGATTTGTACATAAAAAAATTCATTCTGAGGTGTTACGCCTGCGAAACGATGTAGAACCTCTGAATTATTGTTTGGGTTTTCTTTAGAATTCGGTGGGATATTGCTTTTTTGTATGAGCTCGATTCCCGCTGGGAAATACTTCATCCTTCGAACTCTGTCCTTCCAATTTTGTTTTTCAAAAAGATGGTGCCAAAAAAGATCAACAAACACTTTCTCTTTTTTAAAGTAGGCAGATCGTACGTAAGTCCGTCTTTTACTTTTCTTCTTTATGGTTAGATGAAAATCCCAGGCTTTTTTCCGTACTTCTCTCAAGTCGGATCCCGTTATTTTTTCTGATTTGGTGATATAAATCTTCAAGGGTGCGTGAAATAAGAGCTGAAGTTTATTCTAGCTCTTTACGCAGGGCTTGTCCTGACAAAAACCTGAATTTTTAATGTTTGAAGCTACGGATTCCGCTGATCACCATGGTCATGCCGAGTTCGTTGGCTTTGGCGAACACTTCGGCGTCACGGATGGAGCCCCCGGGTTGGATGATGGCTTTGGCTCCTGCGGCCTGAGCTTCTTCTACCGCATCGGGGAAAGGGAAGAAGGCGTCGGAGGCCATGACGGAACCTGGAATTCGATCTCCACCTTTGCGTTTGGCGATGAGCACGCTGTCCACACGAGACATTTGTCCAGCTCCGATTCCGGTGGCGGAACAACCGCCTTTTCCGTTTTTCTTTGCGAAGACCACGGCGTTGGATTTCACATGTTTCACGAGCACGCGAGCGAAGAGCATTTCTTCCACTTCATCGAGGCTTGGCTCCCGATCGGTCACGGTCTTGAGGTCCTTTTCGGTGACGATGGTCTCGTCGGCGGTTTGAATGAGTAAACCACCCGAAACCGAACGGATGTGACGTTGATTCGGATTTTTGCGAAGCTCTCCTGTTTCGAGCAAGCGAAGGTTGGCTTTCTCGGCAAAAATTTTCTTAGCCCCTTCTTCAAAGGAAGGTGCAATCACGATTTCAACAAAAAGTTTGTTGTCTCGAATGTATTCGGCGACGACTTGTGTGCAAGGACGGTTGAGGGCGATCACGCATCCAAAAGCCGCCATGGGATCGACCAAATAAGCCTCTTCAAAAGCCATATCGATGCTGTCAGCTGTAGCGGCACCACATGGGTTTGTATGTTTAATGACTGCGGCTGCAGGCTTGTCAAAATCTTTGACAAGTTCCAGTGCGCCGTCCGCATCCACGATGTTGTTGTAAGAAAGTTCCTTGCCCTGCAAAACTTTGGCGTTGGTCACATTCGGGAAGTTGTCGGTGGGGTCCCGGAAAAAGGCTGCTTTTTGGTGAGGATTTTCTCCATAACGAAGTTTCATCACTTTTTCGTAGTGCAAATCGAGAAGTTCTACGGCCCCCCCTTTGAAGCGCAAATAGTCCGCGATGGCGTGGTCGTAATTACTGGTCTTTTCAAAGACGGCAATGGCGAGTCGACGACGGGTATCGAAGGAAATACCTCCATTTTGCTTCAATTCTTCGAAGA
>CALRCE010000031.1 GCA_943354505.1 Candidatus Peribacteria bacterium | reverse complement strand
AGGGTGGATGTACAAATAGCCTTCCCTTGCCCCTGATTCGCTTCTTCGCTATCCTGGGCGAGCTTAATTAAAGATCATGCTCGACCCCAAATTCATCGTTCAAAACCCAGCCGCAGTGAAAGCTGCTGCCGAAAAGAAGCACATTCGTTTTGATGTGGACCATTTCATTCAAGTGGATGAGAAACGCAAATCCGTGACCGCCGACTACGAAGCCATTCGCGCTGAAAAAAATGCCGCCAACGACAAAATCAAAGCATTGAACGGCGAGGAGAAAAAAGCAGCCATCGAAGAAATGCGCAAGAAAGGCGATTTGGAAAAGCAACTCGCCGAAGACCTACGTCGCATCGAAGAAGAATGGCGTGGGCTTTTATTGCGCGCTCCGGCTCCCTGTTCTCCCGAAACTCCCGAAGGCAAAGACGACAGCGAAAACGTGGAGCTCTACAAAGTCGGTGAATTGCCCGAGTTCAAAGATGAGAACGGCAAGACCTTCGAACCCAAAGACCACATCACGCTCGGCGAAGAACTCGACATCATCGACGTGGAACGCGGCGTCAAAATCGGCGGTTCCCGCAGCTACTTTCTCAAGAACCAAGGTGCGCTTTTAGAACTCGCCATCATGCGCTTCACCTTAGACAAATTGGTCTCGAAAGGCTTCACCGTTTTTCTTCCTCCGCTCATGGTGAATCGCGAGGCAATGGAAGGCACCAGCTACTTTCCCGGCGGCGAAGAACAAGCCTACGCACTTGGCGTAAAACGTCCCGAAATGGAGCACATCGAAAGCGACGAAAAATACCTCATTGGAACCAGCGAAGTCGCTGTGACTTCTTACCACGCGGATGAAATTTTAAAAGAAGACGAACTTCCAAAAATGTACGCCGGTTATTCCTACTGTTTCCGCCGCGAAGCCGGCACCTACGGCAAAGACACGCGTGGCCTCTATCGCATCCATCAATTCCAAAAAGTGGAGCAAGTGATCTTCTGTAAAAATGACATGGACGAGTCCAAACGCCTGCACGAAATCATCCTCAAAAATGCAGAAGAAGTTTTACAAGATTTGCGCCTTCCCTACCGCGTCGTCGCCGTTTGCAGCGGAGACATGGGCCAAGGGCAATACTACAAAAACGACATTGAAACCTGGATGCCTTCTCGCAACAATTACGGCGAAACTCATTCCTGCTCGACCTTCCTCGACTTCCAAGCACGCCGTCTCAATATTCGTTACAAGGACAAGGACGGAAAAATGCAGTTCGTGCACACCCTCAACAACACCTGCGTGGCCTCCCCTCGCATCTTGATTCCAGTGCTCGAGATGTACCAAAACGCCGATGGCTCAATCACCATTCCAACGGTGCTTCGCCCTTACATGAATGGACACGATCGCATTGAAAAGAAGGCTTAAAACCCTTCACGATGTTCTTCAACCTGCGGAAAAAAATTCTCATCCAAGAAGCGACCAATGAGGCGAGGTTTATTACTAGGCCTTAAAAACCGCGCAAAGAGACGGGCATGAAGAGCACGGCGAGCATTTCGAGATTGCTCTGCAAGAAACATTAAAACCGAATGAGGTTGACGAGCCCATGGGTGCGAAAAACCAGCTTTAGAATCAATAAAAATTCCTCTCTGGATCTGCTGCATACGCCACATTTTTTGTGGACTAGCGATGTCGTATTCATCGTGCAAACGATTGATGAGCAGGTAAGGATTTCGCTCTCTTTGAGCTTTAGGGATTCCATAAGTTCGATTGAATCGTTGAGCAAAAGCGTCCATCGCCATGACTTGCGTAGGATCTCTATGCACCGCATTCGGATGCAGTTTCAAACACGTCACAGCCCAAGGCTTGAGTCGACGAGCAAAAGGACCATCCACGTGAAAAGGATGAATGATGTCCATCAAGTTTTGGCCTGGAATTTCTGGGGAGTCTTCACACAAATCTGCGGAAAAAGAACCAAAACGATCCAGAAGCTCATAAATGCGTTCCGAATATCCCTCCAACAGTCTACTGAGTGTTATGGGGCGCACCAAAGAAAGCTGCGCTCCAAAGCCATGTTCAAAATCAGGTGTTTCGACAGGGCAAGCGAGTTCCAAGTGCCCTTCTGGTAGACCTAAGTCATCCGCAGGAAGCCTATTCCCGTCCAAAAGCTGTTCTAAATCTCCTTCGGAATAAACTTGAATAGACATACTTAAAATGACTATAACATTTTAAACCAAAAAGTCAACATGCTCGTGATGGTTCAATAGCTTTGCATCACCCATCCACTCAACTCAGTTTCATTCCAAAGAATCGTTTCCAACTACGGATTTTGTCAAAAGTCATGAAACCCTTCACGAAGAAAGGAAGCAAGGTTCCAAAACCCAGATAAATACGACACTTGAATCCTTCTTCGGCTGACGCAAAGGCGTATTCATCACAGATGCTATAAAAGAACTGGAGTTCTGCATTTTTGATTTTATTTTTCTTAATGATCCGCTTGGCTTCATCTAGTAAAGCAATATCATGGGTCGCAATCGCGGGCTTGGAGCTGTGAAACAAAAGAGGCTTCATGAGTTTGTGGTAATTGTTTGTCACTTCCTGCCACGTTTTAAAATCCCCATCTTTATAAAAACCCTTCACGAGCCTCACCGCACTTTTTTTAGCAAGAAGCTTATAAAGATCTCGTTCTGTTCTACGATGGTAAGCCTGCAAACAAACTCCAACATTAGAATATTTTTTCTTGAGGGAATAGAAAAGATCCAAGGTCCAATCAATGGTGGGAGCAAGCTCCATGTCCACCCAAATGAAGACTCCAGCCTTATGCGCATGGGCCACAACTTTTTCGATATTTTTCTGAGCCAGCGCTGGATCCAAATACCATCCAAATTGATGCACTTTCAAAGTGA
This sequence comes from Candidatus Peribacteria bacterium, assembly GCA_943354505.1. Lineage (GTDB taxonomy): Bacteria > Patescibacteriota > Gracilibacteria > UBA1369 > 2-02-FULL-48-14. The sequence continues at coordinate 10,046 of CALRCE010000031.1, read as the reverse complement.
GATCCGAATGAAGTTTGAGCTTCTTAATGGTATCAATCGCATGAAAGTAAACAGCCACATCCTCTTTAGTCCCCCCAAGGTCTTGGTGGGCCACAGGAAGATAAGAAAGGCTCACCTCAATCCCACGATCATTCAACTCATGCACAGTGGGGAGCGAATTTTCAACAGAAGAACGAGGAAGATAATACATAAGCGTTATTAAATCTCCTCATTATAACAGATTGAGGCAGAAAAAACAAACACCAAGACTAAGCCCACTTCACCGGCTCAATCTCATTCCATTCCAAATACTCATTGGTTTTGCTGAAGGGCTTCGAACCAAAAAATCCAGAATACGCAGAGAAAGGCGACGGATGTGCCGCCTTCAAAACACAGTGTTTGTCCGTGTCTATTTTGGCCCCCTTTTCTTGGGCATAACGGCCCCACAAAATAAACACGAGGTGCTCTTTCTCCCGCGAGAGGGCTTCCACCACGGCATCCGTGAATTGTTCCCAGCCTTTTTTTTGATGAGAACCCGCTTTGTGCGCTTCCACCGTGAGCGTGGCATTGAGCAACAAAACCCCTTGCCTCGCCCAGTCGTCCAAACAACCCTCTGCGCGCAATTCACCACCCAAATCTTCCTGAATTTCTTTGAAAATATTTTGCAAAGACGGTGGATTTTGCACACCATGATTCACAGAAAAACATAGCCCATTCGCCTGCCCCACTCCGTGGTAAGGATCCTGACCCAAAATCACCACTTTCACATTTTCAAATGGACACAATTCAAAGGCCCTAAAAATGTTCGCCGGAGCCGGAAAAACTTTTTTGCTCGCATATTCGGCACGCACAAACTCCACCAGTTCTTTAAAGTAAGGCTTCTCAAATTCCTCTTTCAAATGCTGCTTCCATGAATCGTGGATTTTCACTTCCATGAGACAAGTTTAACAAAAAAGTGTAGGCTGACGCCACTATGACTTTTGAACCCCGAGATCGTCTTCATAAAAGAATCGCCGCCAGCGGACTGTGTTCCCGCCGTGAAGCCGAACTTTTGATCGCAGCCGGACGCGTGCACGTGAACGGCAAACGGGTGCAAAAAATGGGTGTAAAAGTCAGCGATAAAGACAAGGTGGAAGTGGACGGCCGACTCCTACCCGAAAAATCCGCCCCCATCACCATCGCCATGCACAAACCCATCGGGGTTTTAACCTCTAAAAAAGACCCTTTTCACCCCGAAACCGTGATGGATCTTTTGCCCGTTTCTTATCAACATCTGAACCCCATCGGCCGCCTCGACAAAGAAAGCGAAGGCTTACTATTATTCACCTCCGACGGCGAACTTTTGGAGCACCTCACCCATCCTCGTTACGGCCACACCAAAACCTACGAAGTGCTGGTTCAAGGCGAAGTTTTAGAACAAGATTTGGTCACCCTTCGCGAAGGCCCCATCCATCTCGACGAGTACCTCCTCCGCCCCATGCAAGGTCGCATCCTCAACCAAGAAACGTCTCGCACCACTGGCAAAGTCTACACGTGGCTGGAACTCAAACTCAGCGAAGGCCGCAAACGCCAAATTCGCCGCGTGATGGAACTGCTCGGCTTTCCCGTTCGTCGCCTCATTCGCACCGCAATCGGCAAAGTGGAACTCGGCAAATTACAACCCGGAAAAACCCGACCACTGACAGAAGAAGAACTCGACGATCTCTACTCCAAGTAACCGCCCACTTGCAAATCCCAAAGCCTCTTATAAAGCCCTTCACGTTCAAGCAGTTCGGCGTGGCTTCCTTCTTCCACGATTTTGCCGCGCTCCAAAACCAGAATGCGATCCATGTCCACCACGGTAGACAAACGGTGGGCGATCACAAACACAGTTTTGCCTTTCATCAAAATCTTAAGCGCATCCTTAATGTATTTTTCAGACTCACTGTCGAGACTGGAAGTGGCTTCGTCCAAAATCAAAATGCGCGTGTTCGCCAGAATGGCTCGTGCGATCGCAATGCGTTGACGTTCCCCTCCAGACAATTTCACACCGCGCTCTCCAACAAAAGTTTGATAACCAGCTGGGAATCGCGAAATGAATTCGTGACAGTGAGCCAACTTTGCCGCCGCAATCACTTCCTTGTCTGTGGCATCCAAACGTCCATAACGAATGTTCTCTACAATACTGCGGTGGAACAAAATGGGGTCCTGAGGCACCAAGGCAATTTGGGCACGCAAGGTGTCCTGCTTCACTTTAGAAATATTCTGCCCATCGATCAAAATTTCTCCGCGTTGAACGTCGAACAAACGAAGCAACAATTTGGTGATCGTGGTCTTGCCACCGCCCGAAGGACCAATGAGCGCAATGCGTTCACCCGGCTTCACCGCAAAAGAAAGATGCTTCAAGACATCTCGCTCCAATTCGCCGTCGCCTTCAATCTTTTTTTGTGAGTAAGAAAAAGTCACGTCTTTAAATTCTACCACTCCACGAGGAACTTTCAAATTGCGCGCACCCACGGCATCCACCACCTCAATCGGAGTCCTCAAAATTTCAGACATCTCATTCGCATCTGCCAAATGTTCGTAGGAATGACGCAGCGTGCGACCAAAATCCCACACCGCATGATAAAGCTCCCACAAGTAAGTCTGGATCAAAATAAAGTAGCCCACCGTGAGCGTTCCATTCAGCCACAAACGAAGTGCCAAGTACAGAACTCCAAAATTCAGGACCATCATGAACAAGGCTTGAGCCCGTTCAATGTGCTGATTGAAAAACCACGAAGCAATTTGCTTGCCGTACCAATCGTCCGTCACCTTCTTAAATTCCTTCCGTTCAAAAGGCAGTCGTGCAAACAACTGAATGGTGGAATGGTTCGTCACTGTATCCGCGAGTTGAGCCGTGACGCGCGTGTCTGCTGCCGCTTTGTCTAGATCGTAACGCTTGAGCTTGTAGCGAGACAAAAAAGCTTGAACGCCAAGAAAAGTAATCACCCACAAAAACACAATCAGTCCCATCCACGGAGAAATCCACGTCATGACCGAAACAATCATCACGACCCGAAGCGCGAGCGGAAAAAATTGGAAGAAAATTTCATCCGTGATTTCCTCAAAAGCACGCACCATGCGATTCACTCTCTTCACGAGAGCCCCAACAAATTGGTTGTTGAAAAATCGGAAGGAGTGACTGTGCAGTTTGTAAAAACATTCATCCGCAATGGCCTTCATCACGCGCGACTGCAAGTAAGGAATCGTGTAACCCGCCATTCCCCAGCCCAGCCAAGACACAAAGTCCATCGCAGCGACTGCAAGCAGCAGGTGAAAGGCCACATTGAAAACCGTCGAACTCACCTCACCCGTCGCCAAAAGATCGACAAATCCTTTAAAAAACCAGGGAACCATCATATTTCCGGTCACCCCAATCACGACCCCAAGCAAGGAAAGCAAAAAAATCCACGGAAACTGCCAAAGCTGCTTGGCGAAATATTTAAAAGTGAACTTGGTGTTGATTTGCATGGACGCATTGTACTCTCACGCCTCAATAGGGACTATGCAACTTCAGGCCAGGAATCATTTTGTAATCCTTTACATTTCGGGTATACAAAATCTCACCTGAGCTCAAAGCCGTCGCAGCAATCAAAACATCCGGAATACTCATGTGAGAATGCCATTTATGCTCACGAAAAAGTTTCATGGCACTCAAAGAAATCTCCGCATCCAAAGGCAAAACCTTGAACTGCTTCACAAAATGATCAACTGTTTGGCTCTTTAGTTTTGTGGAACATCCTTGCAAAAGCTCCAAATGGGTAAGGACAGAAACCGCACGGTCTTTTTTAGTAAGGCCATCTAAAAAGTGGACCGCTTCTGGGTGCAATCGCAAATAATCAACCAGGATATCGGTATCTATGAGCATTAGCGTAGCAACTTAGGAATTTTATTTTTCGGAGTTTTTTGCAAAACCTCCAAGGCCTCTTCGACAAGATCTTGATTGCGAGTCCAGTGGACACGCAAACTTTTCAGAACCGGGAATTCCCCAGCCAAACCTTTTTCAATCCAATGCGGATTCACCAACAAAGCTTTAACTTTTCCATTTTCCAAAATCACAAAATATTTTTCTTCGTCTGCAGAGACCTCTTGCATAAGCTGTGCAAAATTTTTGCGTGCTTCAGAGGAATTGATCAAGTTTTGAGTGGAAATAAGCATACTCATGAACTCAGTATATATTTCGTACACAATTTTGTAAAGTACTTTAAGAAGATATTCATGCAAACGTCAAGCTTATTTATTCGACAGATACGCTTTTCCTTATAAAATGGTCGCGATACAGCCCTCGGTTCTGATTGTGTTGAGAGAGGGGGCAAAGGTGAAACTCGCTGTGACGACAGCGTGAGTTTGCTTCTGCTTTTACATCTTAAAATCGTCTCTGGCCTATGCCAAAAACAACTGCAAAGTCTAAGACGTCCTCTTCTGCGATCGCGACACCCGCATCGACCAAAAAAGGAACTGGACGTTTTTCAACGAAGCCGCTCGAACGTGTCTACTTTGTGGACAATCAGTGGAACGTGGATCTTCCCGATCTGATCGAAATTCAAACGGATTCTTACCGTTGGTTCCTCAACGAGGGTATTCGTGAACTCCTCGACGAAATCTCCCCTATTTCAGATTTCTCAGGAAAGAAGTTGGAGCTCCAATTCTTGGATCACTCTCTCGGTGAATGCAAGTACACGGCTCAACAATGTCGTTCCAAAAACCTTTCTTTCGAAGCACCTCTCAAAGTGCACGTCCAATTGATCAACAAGGAAAGCGGAGAAATCAAGGAACAGGATGTGTTCCTCGGGCCCATTCCTCTCATGACCGACAACGGTAGCTTTATCGTGAACGGAATCGAGCGTGTGGTGGTTTCTCAGATCGTTCGTTCCCCCGGTGTGTTCTTCTCTAAGAACGCAGCCGCTCCCGGAATGCACAACGGAAAAATCATTCCAAAACGTGGAGCTTGGCTCGAAATTGAAACAGACAAAAAAGGACTCATCACCGTGAAGATCGACCGCAAACGCAAGATCTACGTGACTTCTATGCTTCGTGTGTTCGGTTTCGACACAGACAAAAAGATCCTCGACCTCTTCAAAGACGATGTCAAAGATCCGATCCACGACTACATGATGCTGACCCTTGAAAAAGATCCAGCAAAGACCACCGACGAAGCCTACAAGGCGATCTACAAAAAGATCCGTCCCGGCGATCTCGCGACTCCAGAAAATGCCAAGGCCCTCATCGAATCTTTATTCTTCGACTACAAGAAGTACGACATGGGCTCGGTGGCTCGTTACAAAATCAACCGTCGTTTCGACCTCAAAACTCCGAACGAACGCAAATTCCACACCTTTCAAGTGGACGACTTCATTTTGATTTTGAAGCACCTTATTAAGCTCAACAATGGCAACGCTGAACCAGACGACATCGATCACTTGTCCAATCGTCGTATTCGCCCTGTGGGTGAACTCGTGCAGAACAAATTCCGCGTGGGATTGCTTCGCACCGAGCGCATCGCCAAGGATCGTATGACTGTGATGGATCTCGAAACCGTGACTCCCACTCAACTCGTCAACTCTCGTCCGATCACGGCAGCGCTTCGCGAATTCTTCGCAAGTTCTCAGTTGTCTCAATTCATGGATCAAACCAATCCTCTCGCTGAGCTCGAGCACAAACGTCGTCTCTCCGCGATGGGACCTGGAGGTCTCTCCCGTGAACGTGCTTCCTTCGACGTTCGTGACGTGCATCCTTCCCACTACGGAAGAATCTGTCCTATTGCCACTCCAGAAGGACCAAACATCGGTCTCGTGGTGCATCTCGCAACGCACGCTCGTCTCAACAAATACGGATTCATCGAAATGCCTCTCCGTGAAGTGCTTCACAGCTTGAAGAACGACGGAAAAGCAGCGCTTGGACACACCCTCGGTGAAACCACCGAAGGCATCAAAGCCGGAACGGTGCTCGGTGAAAAAGAAGTGAAAGCGCTGACCAAAGCAAAAGACCTCAAAGAAATCCCTGTCAAAGCAACCCTCGGAAACAAGATCTCTTACTTCGACGCTGAAGACGAAAGAGAAATCGTTTACGCTCAATCCAGCACCGCGGTGACTGAAAAAGGAGAACTCGTGGAAGACTCTGCGGTGGCTCGTAAGAATGGAGAACCGATGAACATGGATGAAAAAGAGGTGACGCACATCGACATCTCTCAACAACAGATCATTTCTGTGTCCACTTCCTTGATTCCCTTCTTGGAACACGACGACAACACCCGTGCCTCCATGGGATCAAACATGCAACGTCAGGCCGTGCCTCTCCTAAAACCTCAAGCTCCCGTCGTTGGAACCGGTATGGAAGGTGCCGCCGGACGAAACTCTCAACAAGTCTTGCTCGCGGAAGACGATGGAACCATCTCTTATGTGGATGGATCTCGCATCGACGTGATCTACGATTCCGGAAAGAAAGTGAGCTACTCTCTCGACGTCTATCGACGCACGAACCAAGGAACTTGTTTCCACCAACGTGCGCGTTGCACTACAGGTCAAAAAATTGAAAAAGGCGACATTCTCGCCGACGGAGCTTCCACAGAAATGGGAGACATCGGACTCGGACAAAACGTGCTCGTGGCCTACATTCCTTGGGAAGGGTACAACTTCGAAGATGCCGTAATTTTGTCCAGTCGTCTGGTTAAAGACGACCGTTTCAGCTCTGTCCACATCGAAGACTTCACCGTCGACGTCCGTGACACCAAGCTGGGACCGGAGATCGTGACTCGCGACATTCCCAATGTGGGAGAAGCGCGTCTCAAGGACCTCGATGAAAACGGAATCGTTCGCGCCGGAGCTTCCGTGCGTGAAGGCGACATCCTCGTGGGTAAGATCACACCTAAAGGAGAAACAGAATTGACACCTGAAGAAAGACTGCTTCGCGCCATTTTCGGAGACAAGGCTCGCGACGTGAAAGACACTTCCCTTCGCCTGCCCGGTGGAGAAGGAGGAAAAGTGACCAGCGTCACCATCTTCTCTCGTGAAAACGGAGACGAGCTCGAGAACGGAGTCATCCAACAAATCCGCGTGTCCGTGGCTCAAACCCGCCGTATTCAAGTGGGAGACAAAGTCGCCGGACGTCACGGTAACAAGGGTGTCATTTCCATCATCGTTCCTGAAGAAGACATGCCTTTCATGCCGGACGGAACTCCAGTGGACATCGTTTTGAACCCACTCGGTGTGTCCAGTCGTATGAACATTGGACAGATTCTCGAAACTCACTTGGGTTGGGCTGCCAAGACACTCGGTCTCTACATGGCCACCCCAGCGCTCAACGGAATCACCAACGAACAAATCAAAGAAATGCTCATCAAAGCCGGACTTCCTGAAAACGGAAAGATCCAACTCTTCGATGGAAAGACCGGTCAAGCTTTTGACCATGAATCCACGGTGGGTATCGCCTACATCCTCAAACTGGCTCACTTGGTGGAAGACAAAATCCACGCCCGTTCTGTCGGACCTTACTCTCTTGTGACTCAACAACCTCTCGGAGGAAAAGCTCAACACGGAGGACAGCGTTTCGGAGAAATGGAAGTGTGGGCTCTCGAAGCATATGGGGCTTCCCACATCTTGCAAGAAATGCTCACCATCAAGTCCGATGACGTGTACGGACGTGCCAAAGCCTACGAATCCATCATCAAAGCTGAACCCATCCGCAAACCTAGAACTCCTGAATCCTTCAACGTGCTCGTGAAGGAATTGCAATCTCTCGGTCTCAACGTAGACCTCTTGCAAGTGACGGATGACGAAGATGTCGATCCCACCATCGAATACGTGGAACCCGAAGAGGAAGAAGTCCTCGCCGAAGCTCCCCACGCAGAAGTCGACGGTGAAGAAGTCGAAAGTTCCGTAGAAGAACTTTTGGAAGGCGACGAACTCGACGAAGAAGATGCAGAACTCGTCGGAGAAAGCGATGCTGAACCCGATCTCGATAAGGAAGAAGAAGAAATTTAATACCACTGCACGAAGTGCAGCTTGGCCCCCTCTCTATGCAAACTCTACTTTGGTCTCTCGTTCTCGTTGCTGCCCTCGCTGTGTTGGTACGAAGCTCAAAAATCTTCGTCTCCGCCAGTGAAGACACCGCAAAAGCCTTAGGCTGGTCCTCCCTCTTTGTGGGAGTGACCGTGGTGGCCGTGGGAACTTCGCTTCCTGAACTCGCCACTTCCCTCTGGGCCGCTTGGACGAGAAATTCCAGCTTGGTGGCTGCCAACGTGACCGGTTCCAACATCGCCAACGTCTTACTCATCCTGGGCTCCGCGGCAGTGCTCGCAAAAGGCCTAGATTTGAGCAAAGAAGCCATGCAACGCCAAGTCAGCTTCCTGCTGATCGCGACATTCTTGCTCATCGGTACGATTTACGACGGCCGCTTTGAATGGTTTGAAGGAGTGCTCCTGCTCGCCTATTACGGCGTCTACGCACTCTTTAGTGTTGAAGAACACAAAGAAGGCCGTTTCGAAGCCCTCAAAAATTGGTTCTTCAAACCCGAATTCAATTCCAAACTCATCGCTCTTCTCGTGGCTTCCGCTCTCGCAACAGGAGCTGCCTCCTACTTTGCAGTGCACGCCATTGAAGAATTGACTTCTCTTACAAAACTTCTGCCCAGCGTTCTTGGAGCCAGTGTATTGGCGCTTGGAACTTCCCTGCCTGAACTCAGTGTGGCTTGGATTGCTGCGCGCAAAGGAAACTCAGACCTCGCCGTCGGAACCCTTTTGGGATCCACCGTGTTCAACGTCTGTTTGGTCATGGCTCTGCCATCCTTCCTTCGCACGCTCAATGTCAACACCGACACTTTGACGCTCGGAATTCCATTCTTGCTCATTTCCACACTGCTCCTTTTGTTCGCTCTCGTGCAAAAGAAGCTCACGGCGCATGAAGGCTTTGCGTATGTGCTCTTGTACATACTCTTCATCTTCCAGCTTTACACCTCATTTTAATCCTCTTTTTATTCCTCTTCTATGATGACTGACCCAAAGAAAGCTCCAACGCTCTTCGATGCCATCGCGATCTCCGTGGCGTCCCCCGAGCAAATCCTCTCTTGGTCTCACGGCGAAGTTAAGAAGCCTGAAACCATCAACTACCGCACGCAAAAACCAGAACGCGACGGTTTGTTCTGTGAACGCATTTTCGGACCCACCAAAAACTGGGAATGTGCTTGTGGAAAGTACAAGCGCGTTCGCTACAAGGGTGTGATCTGTGAAAAATGTGGAGTGGAAGTCACTCGCTCCATCGTTCGCCGCACTCGCATGGGACACATCACCCTCGCCGTGCCGGTCACTCACATCTGGTTCCTTCGCTCCACTCCAAGTCGTATTGGGCTTTTGCTCAATCTTCCGGTGAAGATTTTGGAACAGATCGTTTACTTTGCCGCTTACATCATCACAGAGGTGGACCAAAAAGCTAAAGAGGAAGCTTTGGCCCAGTTGGATGAAGAATTCAAGAGCTACAAAAAAGACGTGATTCGTGAATACGAAGAACGCATCAAAACAGGAGCTGGAAATGTGAAAGAAATCGAAAAAGAACAAGCGGCTAAAATTCAAGAATTGGTTGAAACCGCTGAACAAGCTCGCAAAGATTTGGAATCTTTGGAGAACAGCACCGTGCTCAACGAAATCGACTACCGCGACATGTCCATGAAGTTTGGGCATGTGTTCAAAGCCGGAACCGGAGCGGAGTCTTTGCACAAACTCATCCGCGACATGAACATGGAAGAAGAGATCAAGAAACTCGAAGGTGAAATTGAAAAATCCAGCGGACAAAAGCGCACCAAGCTCATGAAGCGCATCAAGCTCATGGGTTCCCTCGTGAAAGCCGGCATCAATCCTGAATGGATGATCATGACCATCCTCCCCGTCATCCCACCGGACCTTCGTCCAATGGTGCAACTCGACGGAGGACGCTTCGCCGCTTCCGACCTCAACGACCTTTACCGTCGTGTGATCAACCGTAACAACCGTCTCAAGCGTCTCATTCAAATCGGAGCTCCAGAAGTGATCTGCCGAAATGAAAAACGTATGCTCCAAG
>CALRCE010000030.1:12365-13205 GCA_943354505.1 Candidatus Peribacteria bacterium | reverse complement strand
GAAAGAAATCCATCCATGAAAAATTTACCCTCCTCTTTGGAAAATTCTGTCAACCACGCTATTGTTTATATTAGCCCTCTTGTCACAACTCAAAAAAGCTGAGCAATTCACCGATGTCGGTGAATTCTGGGATGAATTTTGATTGTGTAAAGTAGCCTAAGCATCCATACAACCAGCCTTGGACTTTACAAACCCAGCCCCCATCCCCTATATTCAGCTCAGATATGGCTTTCCTCTCCCCAACCCTTGCCTTCTCACAAATGACAGACGAGGAGGTTTTGCGCGTGCTCAAAGAAAATAAGATTGGACTCACGGTTGCCGAAGCCCGCGAAGTGGAAAAGATTCTGGGCCGCGGACCCACGCTCACCGAAGCCATCGTTTGGGGCATTCAAGGCAGCGAACACTGCTCCTACCGTTCCAGTCGCCCTTTCCTGAAAACCCTTCCCACCAAAGCACCCAACGTGATGCTCGGGGTTGGAGAAGACGCAGGAATCGTGCACTTCGCCACGGCCGCCAACGGAAAAAGTTACGGCGTGATCATGGGCCACGAATCCCACAACCACCCCTCTCAAGTGGTGCCTTTTGAAGGCGCCGCCACCGGAATCGGAGGCCTCGTCCGCGACATCATCGTGATGGGAGGACGTGCGATCGCCACCGCCGACCCGCTTCGTTTTGGGGAGATCGCAAAAACCAATCCTCATCACATTGCCGAAGGCGTGATCTCAGGAATAGCTGGCTACGGAAATCCCCTCGGAGTTCCCAACCTCGCCGGAGACACTTACTTTGACGAATCCTACAACGACAACTGCCTCGTGAATGTGATGGTGCTCGGTGCCATTC
>CALRCE010000030.1:0-12355 GCA_943354505.1 Candidatus Peribacteria bacterium | reverse complement strand
CGAAATCATTCACTCTTTTGTGCCCGCCAACGCCTTGGGCTGGGACATCATCATCGTGGGCAAACCCACCGACAACTCTGGAATGGGAGGAGCCGCCTTCGCCTCCGCAGACCTCAACGAAGCTGACAAAGAGGCCAACAAAGGTGCCGTTCAAGAACCCAATCCTTTCTTGGAGCGCCACATTGCCGAATCCACCTACACGCTCTTCCGCAAACTCCGCGACGAAGGCAATTTGGACAAAGTTTCTTTCAAAGACATGGGAGCGGGCGGAAATGTATGCGCTACCGTCGAACAAGTGGAACCTGCCGGTTTTGGAGCGGAAGTGGATCTTGCAAAAGTCCACACCTCGATTCCCAACTTGCCTCCAGCCGTGATCGCCTGTGCCGAAACCCAAGAACGTCTCTGTTGGATCTGCGACCCCAGCCTTACCCAGCAAATTCTCGATCACTACAATAAAGAATGGGACCTCCCGAAGGTCTCCGCCGGCGCCAAAGCCAGCCACGTGGGCAAGGTCACGAAGGGCAACTACGTCGTCAAATTCGGCGACGAAATTCTGCTCGACGCGCCCGCCTCCGACGTGACTCGCGGGGTGCAGTATCAACGCGCTTACTCCGCACCGACTCGCACCTTTGAAGAGCCCAGCTTCACGCCACCCGACCTCAAAGAATCTCTCCTGAAACTCCTCGCCAGCGAAAACATCGCCAGCCGTCTTCCCATCTTCGAAAACTACGACAAGGTGGTGCAAGGCCAAACCGTCTTCGAACCCGGCATCGCGGATGCCGGCCTTCTAGTGCCCTTCCGCAACCGTGAAGAAGCACCCGAACTCCACAAAGTCGGAGCCGCGCTCTCCGTCGACGCCAACCCTCGCTACGGAAAAATTTCTCCTTATTGGTGCGCGGTGAACGCCGTCGTCGAAGGGATGCGCAACGTCGCCGCCATCGGTGCCACCCCCTGGGCCGTGACCGATTGTCTCAACTTTGGAAACCCCGAAAAACCCGAACAAATGTGGGAACTCGTCGAAAGCATCCGTGGCATGAAAGAAGCCCTCGAAGGCGTCGGCCACCTCGCTTATCCCGGCAACCCTCTCCCCGTGGTTTCTGGAAACGTCTCCCTCTACAACGAATCCAAAAATGGCTCCGTCGCTCCTTCTCCCGTCATGGGAACCCTCGGCAAAATAGACAATGTGGACAAGGCCATCGCTATGCAATTCAAACAAGCCGGCAGCAAACTTTATCTGATCGGCGACCGCAAGGACGAACTCGGAGGCAGTGAATACTACCGCCAGCTCGGCTTCCTCGGCGCAAATGTTCCCAAGCCCGACTTCGCCACGGTTCGTGCCGAACTCACGCTCATGCTCGCCGCCGTCGACCAAGGTCTCTTGCTCTCTTCTCACGACATCTCCGACGGAGGTCTCGCTGTGGCTCTAATCGAAATGGCAGCCGGCGGCCGCGGCGAAGGCGAACTCGGTTTCGTCGTGGACCTCACGGCAGTCGCCCCTACCCTTCGCAGCGATCAAAAGCTCTTCTCCGAGACCGGCGGTTTTGTCGTTGAAGTCGCAACAGGCAAAGAAGCCGACTTCGAAAATCTTTGCGCGCGCAAAGACGTTTCACCCTTTTTAATCGGCGAAGTCAACTCCGACTCCACAATCCAACTCAAAGACCAAACCGCAACGCTGCAACTCCCCCTCGCCGAAGCCAAAGAAGCCTGGCTCAACGGACTCCGTAACAAACTGCGCGCATGAAAAAACTACTCCTCATCGTCGGCGCCCTTCTCCTCTCCGGCTGCACCCTGCCTTCGTTGAACACCAGTGCCTGCGACACCAGCGGAGATTACGCCGAGTCCACTCAAGAGACCTGGTCCACCGACACGTTCAGTGTGACCTACAGTCGTCCGCATTGTTGGGCCGTGAACACCAGTCCCACTCAGCTCATGATCACAGACTACGACTCCGAAAACTATGTCGAACTCAGCATCTTTGCCTTGAGCAGCGTCGAAGGCGGAGTCACCCCTTCCACAAAAGCCCTCGCCACCGGCGAAACGCTTTACATTTACACCAGCGCTCCCGAAGATCACGAAGTTCAAATCATTCTGGATTCACTCGATGTATCCTATCCCAACTCTGGGGCAGCGCACCTTTCCAGCGCTTGCGACGCCCCCGATTCCACCTACGCCTACTCCACTCAGCAAACGTGGAAAACCCTGACCTACGATTTGATTTTCTGTTGGAGTGCGGAAGAACTCACGAGCCCAGAAGGTCAAACCTCCTTGTTGCTCAAAAAAGGCGATGGATCCGCTTGGGTGAAAATCACCCTCATGTCCGGCATTCCTTACACTGAAAAACCAACCCCCCTCGTGACTCAAAACGAAGATGGCACCACCACCTACGTGTACGAAGGCCACTTCACCGCGGTCACCAACGCTCCCGATAATTCAAATGTGCAAGACATTCTCTACTCCTTAAATCGAGCCAACTTAACCGACGAAGCCCCCACTCCATGAAACCTCGCGTCGCCGTCCTCCAATTTCCGGGAATAAACTCCGAGCAAGAAACCCTTCGTGCACTGTGGGATGCCCAAATCGATGCGGAACTTTTCCGCTGGAACGACGATGCTGCCAAACTCAGTGCCTACGACGGCTTCGTGGTTCCCGGAGGCTTTTCTTACGAGGATCGTGGACGCAGCGGACTCATCGCATCGATGGATCCCGTGATGCAAGAAATCGCTAGACAAGCCGACACCGGCAAGCCCGTGCTGGGGATTTGCAACGGAGCTCAAATTCTTGTCGAAACAGGCCTTGTTCCCGGTGGCAAAAATCACGATCTCCTCATGTCTCTAGCTCGCAACAAACGCGTCCAAAATGGAAAAGTGATCGGCGTCGGTTTCTACAACACCAACGTCTTTGTGAAATCCGTTGCGCCTCAAGGTCGCACCGCCTTCACTCTCGATTTGACTCCCGATGAACTCAGCGGTCTCGTGCCCATTGCTCACGGCGAAGGCCGCTTCACCACAAGCATCCCAGGCCTCCTCGAAACCCTGCGCGCCAATAATCAGATCGTCTTTAAATACGCTTCCAAATCCGGTGAAATCGGCAACGAGTTTCCCCTCAATCCCAACGGTGCCGTAGACAGCGCGGCCGCCATCTGCAATCCGCAAGGAAACGTGATGGCCATCATGCCTCATCCTGAACGCGCCCCCTCTGCGCCTATCCCCAAAATCTTCAGTTCGATGTGCAAGTACATGCAAGCTCGTGCTGAAGGCAAAAACCCACTGGTCGGAGCCCTTCCCGCCCTCGACCTTGCCGACAACAAGCCAGCGCTCGAAACTCACACCCATAGCGCCAATACCGTTGAACTCTTCATCGAACTCATCATCACCGACAACGAAGCCCAAACCGTCGAAAACGCTCTACGTCACCACGGCTTCGACGTTCGCATCCGCAAGTGGACCTACTTCGAAATTTCAACCCAAACCGGCGCCGATCAAAGCAAAGTCGCCGCCGACCTCATCGCTTCCGGCGAACTCTGCAACCTCAATAAAGAACGCGTTGTCACCGTCACCGACTCCTACTCCTTCCCCAAAAAAGAAGGCGCTTCTTACTATCTTGTCATGGACCTCGAAGACGCCGAAGGCATGAGCCTCTCCGCTCGCCTCAGCCTTCCCACCAAGCGCGGTTGGTTCTGGGAAGTGACCGGCACCTTCGACGAAGCCGCCTTGCTCGCCACCAACATCTTCGCCAACCACCACGCGCAGGTACTAAAAAAACATTAAAACCAGAGGACGCCTCTACATTTTGTGCTGAGCGCAGGTTCTTTTGTGGTGAAGAAGCTAGACAAAAGTTAAATTCATTGTAAAATAAAGGTCAATCATAAAATATGGCTGAGAATATTAGAACTGAAATGGGGCAAAGGATGAGAGCGTTTAGTTTAGATAGGTTTTTCTCAAACGCCGTGAGTGTGAGGCAAGAATTGGGCTTGCCTATACCAGGAAAAATCGCAGGGGATTGTGCAGCCCTCTCGAACGAACTTGCAGCAGTTCTAGCTTCGTTTCCAGGTCAAGCTCGCCTTCATAGGGTGATCAACCTTGAAAGACCTCAAATCAAATCAGGCCTGCCCGGGGCGCATGTACTTCTACTCAAGGAAACTCCTGGAGTAACCTTTGTGTTGGATCCTACCATTTTACACTACTAGCCCTTCATTTTAGGACAAGATGAGAGGATGCCTAGCCATTTGCCCTCAATGATAACGGGTCCTTCTTTCGTCAATTTCTCAAATGAAAGGAGCTTAGTAACAATTGAGCACTTCGGAGTGCTAGATAAGATGGGGGCAAATGCTCTCTATAAATTCCATTCATCTCCCGAATACGCAGTGAATGCCACTGGCTTAGAAAATGCAGATAAAGATCAGCCTAGTTATGTCATCAGGGGCGTGCTTCCAGACGGAGTCTTCCAAATGATCTACGCGCCCTTTTACACTTCTGATAGAGGCGTTTTTTGGATAGAGAAGGGGAGAGACAGGGTTATCGATCTAAAATCGAAAGAAGCTTGTCAGGCTCTGGACAAAAAATTAAGACCACTGGAGCTAGATTTGGAAATGGCAATGAAGTTTTTGCTCGGCACTCCTAATCTTAAGAAAGATTTACAAAGGGAGAGAGGTTACGACTGAAAAAATTTATGAAAAACGACTTAGACGAACAAATGGGTGAAATCATACGACAGGTCACTCGCGAAGTGCCCTTCTCCAACGCACCCGCGGCTTGGAGAGCAAGAGGCTTAGCTCTTCCTGGAAACGTAGGAGGCGATTGCGCCCACCAAGTATTGAAGTTGATCGAAGGCTTATCCGGCATACCTGGAGAAGCCCGAATACACCGAGCGGTCTCCGTCACTGGAACGGCAGGACGCAGTGCTAAACCAGGGGCTCACGTGCTTGTCATCAAAGAGACTGCCGAAGGGCAAAAAGCAATGGATCCCTATTATCTACATGTGGGTCCTTTCAGTCTTGCTAGAGGGGCAGACACGATTCAAAGCGTCTTAGTTGGAATGCACAATCGGCCGACCTTCATAAATTTTTTGCAGGAAGACGACCTCCTGCAAGTGGCGGCCCCGCAGGTGGCAACAGGTTCGGCGACCCGATCTGCTTATCGATTTCATACGCTCCCTGAGGATCAAGTAACCGTTACCGGTTTGGAGAACGCAAATAAGCTTTTCCCCGATTACTCCATCCGCTTCGTTTTTGAACAAGGAGTGGGGCATTTGGTTTACGATTACGGCCAATCGGATGAAATTCTATGGTCAGAAGGCGGTGGAAGAGAACGTAGAACCATCAAAGTGGACGGACTGAATCAGCAAAGTTTTCGCAGAGAAGTCGACCTGCGTTTGGAGGAATTTGACTTAGATTTGGGAACCGTGATTCCTTTCTTAAAAACCACACCGAGACTTGTTCGGTAACCTCAAGAAACAATGACTGAGAAAATCGACCGTGAACTGGCTGAAATACTGCGCGCCGTCACTAGGGCAACACCTTTCACCAATGCCGCCGCCATCCACAGAGTGATGAACCTGCCTTTGCCAGGAAGAGTGGGTGATTGTGCATTTCTCTGCAACGAGCTGATCGCAGCCGCCGCTCACATTCCAGGAGAAGCGCACTTGCATCGTGCGGTTTCAGAAAATGGACTCGGAGGAAGAAAAGGAGAGCCAGGAAGCCATGTCTTGGTGCTGAAGAAAACAAAAAACGGAAGCCGTATCCTCGATCCAACCCTACTTCACGAGAGGCCTTTCAGTCTAGAAGTGGACACGGAGGAAGGACCCTATATTGAGTTGATCAATACCCATCTGCCGAGCCGTATCGGGGGCACAGCCTATGCCAAATTCGAACTCTGGAGAGATCGACTGGAAGTGAGCACGCCCTTCGTCGCTCAAGGCTCTGGCAGCAGCGGCATCTACACTTTTAACACTTCTGCAGCCGACCGAGTGCACGCCAATGGTCTGGAAAATGCGACAAAAGCCTTTGTCGATTACTTCATCCGTTTTGTTTTTGAAGAGGGCACGGCACAACTGATTTATCGTGAACGTTCGAACAAAATGCTGTGGGTGCAAGAAGGCCTCGCTCAGGAAAGCACAGGGTTCAGTTTGGATGGAGCGAGCAGCCAAACCGTCAGAAAAGACCTCGATCAGCGTCTCGGGGAATTCGGTTTTGACTTGAGTTTGGCGGTGAATCTGTTGAGACGGGCTCCTGAGCTGCAACGCCAGTACCGCGCTGAATGCGATTGAGCGACGTTCAGAGAAAAAAATTCAGAAAAATTTCAGGACTTCCGCATAAAAAAGGGATATATGTAAAGCGGCTTTTAAAAGTCGCGCTTGACGGTGAGTGCGCACTCACCTAAGCTTAGGCCAATCTACTCCCTTACCCCCGCCTTATGTCAGAAGACAAAGCAAAACCCGCGGTCACAGACAACCGCAAAAAAGCCCTCGAACTCGCTCTTTCTCAAATTGAAAAGAGCTTCGGAACGGGGTCCATCATGAAATTGGGTGAATCCAAACACATGGATGTTGAAACCATTCCCACTGGCTCCATTTCTCTGGACTTGGCGCTCGGAGGCGGGATTCCAAAAGGCCGTGTGATCGAAATCTACGGTCCAGAAAGTTCCGGTAAAACCACCCTCACGCTTCACATGATTGCTGAAGTGCAAAGAAGAGGCGGACAAGCGGCCTTCATCGATGCGGAACACGCCCTCGACCCCGCTTACGCCAAACGCATCGGAGTGGACATCGACAACTTGCTCCTTTCTCAGCCCGACACCGGTGAGCAAGGTCTCGAAATCGTTGAAACTCTCGTGCGTTCCAACGCCGTAGACATTGTGGTGGTGGACTCTGTGGCCGCGCTCACTCCTCGTGCTGAAATCGAGGGAGAAATGGGAGACGCACAAATGGGACTCCAAGCGCGTCTCATGAGCCAAGCCCTCCGCAAACTCACCGCCATCATCAGCAAATCCAACTGCACGGTCATCTTCTTGAACCAACTCCGCATGAAGATCGGAGTGATGTTCGGGAACCCCGAAACCACCACCGGTGGTCAGGCCCTCAAATTCTACTCTTCTGTTCGCATGGAAATCCGTCGCGTGGGTCAACTCGAAGGCGGTGAAGCCATGGTGGGCGAAGGCAAAGAATTCGTCGGCAACCGGGTCCGTGTCAAAGTCGTGAAGAACAAAGTCGCTCCTCCTTTCAAAACTGCAGAATTCGACATCATGTTCAATAAAGGAATTTCCAGAGTCGGAGACATTCTCGACCTCGCGGCCAAATACGAACTGGTCCGCAAGTCCGGAGCCTTCTACAGCTATGGTGAAACCAAGATGGGTCAAGGCCGTGAAAACAGCAAAGCCTACCTCGAAGAAAATCCAGACCTTACTCAAGAGCTCGAAGATTTGATTCGAAAGAAAGTGGCCGATCACATCGCGGCTTAACTTATGGAAGATCCGATCCAACGATCATTAATGGACTATGCCTTGCGCGCGCTAGCAAGACGCGCTCACACTTCCCATGAACTTCTCGTGAAGCTTCGAAGGCGTGCGAACTTCACGGAAGCTCTCGGGGGGCGTGTCATTCAGAGACTCGAAGAACTCAAGTTCTTAAACGACAGCGAGCTGGTCAAAAGCCAGCTCGCTGATGCCGTGCACTACCGCCACCAAGGACACCTGAAAGTGGCCAGCAAACTCTTTAAAAAAGGCATTCCTTTTGCGCAAACCAAAGCGGCTTGGGACGAGCTCAAAAAAAGCGAAGAACTTTCCGAACGAGACCTCGCCCTGGCCGCTCTCGAAAAAGCAAAGAAACGCTTCGAAAACCTACCTCCTCAAAAACAGTACCAGCGACGTGCGCAATTCCTCGCTTCGCACGGCTTCTCACCTGAACTGACCTTTGAACTTGCCAAACCTGATGATCGGTTGTAAGATCGAAACATCAGGATCGGTTAACTCACAGTAGGATATACCATCCTGCTGGTCTTTACTTATCTAATTCAACCCTATGCATCAACAGTTCATGGCCGCCGTACGCCAGCTGTGCAACGAGAAGAACCTCCCCGAGGATGTCATCATGGACATCGTGAAGGCCGCCCTCCGCACCGCTTACCGGAAAGATTACGGAAACAAGGAACAAAACATTGAAGTCGACATCGATCCAAAGACGGAAAATGTGACGATCTACATCGTTAAAAAAGTCGTGGACAAAATCGAAGACGAAGATTCCGACATGCTCCTTGAAGATGCACGCAAGCTCAACAAGACCATCGGCCTGGATCAAGAAATCCGCATGGAAGTGACCCCCATGTCTTACGGACGCATCGCCGCTCAAGCCGCCAAGCAAGTCATCATCCAACGCATTCAAGAAGCAGAACGCGACTTCATGTTCGAAGCCTTCAAAGATCGCGAAAATGAACTCGTGAACGCTCAAATTCACCGAGTGGATGGCAACCAAGTCTTCGTAGAAATGGGTGGAGTCACCGCTTTACTCCCTTCTCGTGAACAGATCAGTTCCGAACAATACTACGGAGGACAACGCATCAAGCTTTACTTGGATCGCGTCGTAAAGACTCCAAAAGGACCTCAACTCCTCATTTCCCGCACCCATCCCAAGCTCGTAGAAAAACTGATGGAGCTCGAAATCCCCGAAGTGAAGACAGGAATTGTCATCATCAAGGGTGTGGCTCGTGAACCGGGAGTGCGTTGTAAAGTGGCCGTGGCCTCCAAAGATCCTCAAGTGGATCCGATTGGAGCCTGTGTGGGGCAAAACGGAGTCCGTGTGCAAGCCGTCACCCATGAACTGGCCGGAGAACGCATCGACATCATCCCTTGGAACGAAGACGCACAGAAGTACATCATGGAATCGCTCAAGCCCGCCAAGATTTCTCGCGTAGAAATCGACGACAAGGCCCACCTCGCAAAAGTGTACGTCACTCAAGACCAACGCGCCCTCGCCATCGGTAAGAGCGGACAAAACGTGCGTCTCGCTTCTCACCTAACAGGTTGGGAAATCGACATCCTCGACACTGATGTGCCCGCAGGGGCAGCCGCTGCAGAAGCGACCGAAAACAAGATCCTCATGGTCAGCGACCTCGATCTTCCAGAAGAAGTGAAAGAAAAACTCACGGCTGTAAGCTTGGAACAGGTTGGGCAGCTGATGGGACTTTCCGTCAAAGACTTCATGCAAGTGGATGGAATCACCAAAGAAGAAGCCACTCAAATCGTAGAAGCCGTCAAAACGGCTTAGATTTTTGGCCATCGGGTGTTAAACTGAGGCAAGTTTAAACCTCCTCCTATGAAAAATAGCACGCCCTCCAAAGGTTTATTTTGGAAACATTTGTCATTCGCTCTCTTGCTTGTAGTTTTCTGGACCCTATCCCTGGTCGGGAACACTTTATACCAGATGGATGCTCTTCGAGACAGCAGTATCACTGAACCACTCCGTCAGAACATCAGCTACGGAATGATTCTGGTACTGATCTGCTGTGGAGTTATTTCCATCCGCACTTTATTGAAAAAAGAGGGTGAAACGAATAGAACGAGTGGAATCATGATGAGTCTGCTCACATTAGTTCATGCATATATGACTATTGTGATCCTGGACGGGTTGTATTTCTTCCACAACTTCGGAATCTATTTCGGGGCTTAACTCCCTTCAAACAAAAGGCGCTTCAAAAGGGGGCTTCAAAAAAGCCCTCTTTTCTGTTATAATTAACAGATTTAACAAAAGGGATGGCTGATCAGAACTTCGCTAGCTCCAAAATTCAGACCGATGGACACGCTGCTTTAGCCGCTGCAACAGGTGGAGGTGCCCCTCTTTCTTCGATCAATCGTGAATTTGAAGAGCGCTCCACCATGGAGCACGCCCAGCAAATGGGAATGAGCTACATCGACATCGCGAACGTGCACATCAATCCCGATCACCTCAAAGTCATCACTCAAAAAGAGGCGGAAGACGCCCTCGTGGTGCCCTTTTTTAAAGTCGGAAAAAAACTCCGTCTCGCCATCGTGCATCCCACGGCGCCCAGCACTCAAGAACTGATCAAGAAACTCAAAACAGAAGGTTACGCCATCAATGTGAACCTGGCTTCTGAAAATGGAACTCGTACAGCCCTTGAAGCCTATCGCACCCTCGACGTGGCTCCTATCGTTGCTGAAAACATAGTGGACGAAGAAAAGATCACTTCTTACCAATCCGAAATTGAAAACCTCACGGCGCTTCGAGAAAAACTTCAAAGTGTTTCCGCCGAAGAAGCCCTCAACGTGCTCAGTGTGGGGGCCCTCCGAACCGGTGCTTCCGACATGCACTACCAACCCGAAGAAGGTAAAGTCCTGGTTCGCTTTCGTATCGACGGAGTGCTGCAAAAAATCCTCGAACTGGACCTCAGCACTTATGGCTACATCTCCAACCAGCTCAAATACAAATCCGGCATGCGCCTCAACGTCACGAACGTGCCGCAAGACGGCCGTTACGCCTTCAGCGTAAACGCTCGAAAGATCGACGTTCGTGTCTCCTCCATTCCCACCGAATACGGCGAAAGCTTCGTGTGTCGTCTTCTCGACTCCAAAAAGAAGAGTCTCAAGTTTGAAGAACTCGGCTTCGAAGGCCGCAATCTCGACATCCTCCACCAAGCTTTGAATCTCGCCAACGGAATGATCCTCGTCACCGGGCCCACCGGCTCGGGTAAAACGACCACGCTGTACTCGATGCTCAACGAGTTTAATCAGCCCGAAAATAAAATCATCACACTCGAAGATCCGATTGAATATCACCTCAACGGCATCACTCAAAGTCAGATCAATGAAAAGCGTGGCTACAGTTTTGGATCAGGACTCCGCGCCATTTTGCGTCAAGATCCCGACATCGTGATGATCGGGGAAATCCGTGACTTCGACACCTCCGAAACCGCCGCGCAAGCCGCCCTCACCGGTCACGTGCTCTTGTCCACTTTGCACACCAACAGCGCCATCGAAACCATTCCACGTCTCCTGAATATCGGTCTCAAGCCTTTCATGATCGCCCCGGCCCTCGGAGTGGTCATGGCTCAACGCTTGGTGCGTAAAGTCTGCCCCTACTGCGTCGTGCAAAAACCTTTGGAGGAAAAAGAGAAGACCATTCTCAGCGCCGCCATCGAACAAATCAAAGTCGTCAATCCAGCGCTCGCCCTCACGCTCCCCGCCTCGCTGCCCACTGGCCCAGGGTGTGATCGTTGCAGTCACACGGGCTTTGTCGGACAACTTTCCATCGCCGAAATGTTCATCAACAGCGACGAACTCAAAGAAGCCATTTTGGCCGAAAAGTCCGCCGGTGAATTGTTCAAAATTGTGCGTGCCGAAGGAATGCTCACCATGGGCGAAGACGGCGTGCTCAAAGTTTTGCGCGGAGCCACCACCCTCAGCGAAGTGGAACGCGTCACCGACATCGCCTTGCACCAAGCCCAAAAGAAAATGGAAACGCTCGAATCCGATCTACAAGTCGAAAAACAAGCCGAGGCGGTTCAAGCCGCAGCCCTCGCCGCTCCAGCTCCTGAAGCCGTACCCACCGTACTCGCCGCGCCCGCTCAAACCACCGTGTAGCAGCGATTCTGGGTTTGGAACAAGACTCCTCTCAGCTCCAAAGTAGACAAGGCCTCATACAGTTCCGGCAAGCGCCCCACAAATTCATCCGACAGTTGCGAAGCAGACAGCGGAGCTTTCTTGAGCAACTCAAACAGCTCTTTCTCCACACCAGTCAGACTCAAAGAGCGAGCCGTAGAACGCCGATTTTCCTCAGGAAGATTGAGAGGCACAATCAAATCCGAAGGCCGCGTCACCAAGTGGGCTCCGCGTTTGATTAAATCCAGGCAACCTTCACTCGACGCATCCTCAATGCGCCCCGGCACGCACAGCACGTCTCTTCCTTCCTCCAAAGCGTGTTTCGCGGTGTTCAAGGCTCCCGAAGGATAACCCGCTTCCACCACGAGCGTGGCCTTGCACAACCCAGCGATCAAACGATTGCGGAGCAAGTAGTCACTCTTAAAAGTGATATCACCCGGCGCATACTCCGAAAGCAAGAGGCCGCCCTTCTCCACAATGGCTTTGGCCAAATAGCGATGACTGACTGGCCTCAGCGCATCCAAAGACTGAGCGAGTACCGCTACGGTTTTCCCACCCACGTTCAAAGCCCCTCGATGCGCCGCCGCATCGATGCCAAAGGCCAAGCCGCTCACAATGGTCACGCCCCAAGACGCCAAGGTTTCCGCAAAGCGCACGGTGGTGGTTTCTCCGCGAGCCGTGCACCGTCGCGTGCCCACCACTGCCAGGCAAGGAGCGTCTAAGACACTCAACTCCCCTTCGTAATAAAGGCC
>CALRCE010000029.1:13070-13915 GCA_943354505.1 Candidatus Peribacteria bacterium | reverse complement strand
TTACTTTATTAATCTCTTCTTTTTTTTAATAAATATTAGGATATTGATTTGATATGGGACGTGGGTGATTTGAAAACGGACGTGGGTGGACTGAAGGGTGATTTAAAAGTTTTGATTAAAATCTCTCAATCCTTGGTCGAAAAAGTTGCTGAACATGACGTAGTTTTGAAACAGCTTGTTACAAAAGAGGAGTTTGCTGAATTTCGTGATGAAAATGTTACTCAACACGATTTGCTCATAAAGTGTTTTGAAGAATTGGATCAAGAATTCAAAATTTTTGAGTCTAGGCAAGATCGGCATGAAAAAGCTTTGGTCGAGAACCATTTGCTCACGGCTGCTTAATCTTCTTCCTCGCCTGTGCCTTGTCCCATTCCGGCGAATTCCCAGGCCATCATGAAGATGGCGCGTTGAGTGTTGGCGACTTCTTCGCTTTCGATGATCATGCCCATGATGGTGTTTTTGCTGAAAGAAACGATGCCTACTTTGTCGTCGTAAATATTGATTTCGTTCATGAACGAGTAAGGGCCTGCGTTCACTAGGCGAATTTCTCTGTACATGCGTTCGTTTTGTCGGGCTACTTTCTTTCCGTATTCGTCCAGGGGGGCGATGCCTCTAAGGTAGACTTGGGCTTTGACGCGTGCTTTCACGTATTCTTCGTCGTAGTTGGGCCAGACTTCTCGAATGGATTTGGAGTTGGCGTAATTGAGGATTTCGGTTTTGGAGCTGAGCGTGTCTGTGTAGATTTTTTTCACCGCCTCCAATCCTTCGTAGTAACGGATGTGGGGATGAGAACTTTTGCCTTGCATGCGACGCAATTCTGGGAGGGCTTCTTTGAAGTCGGTGTA
>CALRCE010000029.1:0-13060 GCA_943354505.1 Candidatus Peribacteria bacterium | reverse complement strand
GGTAGTGCTTTCGAACCGCGAGGCGCAGCGCGTCGGGTTCGGTGGCCGTGAAGGTTTTTACGTTCTTTACTGTTTTGAAGTGCACCAAACCTTCGGCGATTAGTTTTTCGAGAATGTCGTAGGTTGTGACACGGTTGAGCTTTGATTTTTTTGCGATTTCTGAAGCGAGAGCGGGGCCCAATTCTAAATTGGCCAAATAAATGGCCGCCTCTTTTTTGCTGAGGCCAATATTTGTTAGGACATTGAGAAGTGTCTGAGGCAAGCCAAGTTTTGGTTGTAGAAAATTTCGACAGTCGAAACTTTCTACAGCATAGGCCCTCTTTTTTTTGAGGTCAATGCACTCATGTTGCAAAAACTTAACAGTGTTTTTCAGGTCAAATGTGAGCCTTGCTTCCAAGGACTCCTCTGCGTGAGACTGTGCGCGTTCATAACCCCTTTCTTCATGGACACTGTTATAGCCAGCAGCACTACTACGGTCCCTTCTACCCTTCGTGGAGTGCGTCGTGAGCACCAATACGCTCGTTTTCCTCGTAAAGATGTGACCAAACAAATGGTCCTTTCCATGGCTAAGGAGCACAATGTTCAATTTGTGGATTTTCAGTTCACCGATATCGATGGAGTCCTTAAAGCGGTCACCGCTCCCGTTCATAAGTTGGAAGAACTGATCGATAATGACATGTGGTTCGATGGATCTTCCATCAGTGGTTTCACCACGATTACGGAATCTGACATGATTCTTCGTCCAGACCTCAACACTTTTGCCATTCTTCCTTGGACAGCGGACAGTGAAGATGTGACGGCACTACTGAGTTGTGACGTTCACTTGCCAGACGGATCACCTTACGAGGGTTGCCCTCGTCAAATTTTGAAACGTCAGTTGGCGGCAGCGGCAAAGTTGGGCTACGAATTCAATGTGGGGCCTGAGCTCGAATTCTTCCTCTTTAAACGTGATGAAGAAGGCAATCCTATTCCGGTGCCTCATGACTCTGCTGGTTACTTCTCTCAATACGATGATTTTGCGCTTGAGCTTCGACGTTTAGCGGCTTTTGATTTGGATTCCTTGGGAATTGAAATCGAACGTATGCACCACGAGGTGGCTCCTGGACAACACGAGATCAACTTCCGTTATTCCAACGCGGTTCGCAGTGCCGACAACGTGGTTTCCTTTAAATTGGCCCTTAAAGACATGGCAGCTCGTGCCGGATTGCACGCCAGTTTCATGCCCAAGCCTATCTTTGGAGTGAATGGAAGTGGAATGCACGTGCATCAATCTTTGTCTCAAATCGCAGACGGTAAAAATGCGTTCTACGATCCTAAAGGGACTTATGGGCTTTCTGCTTTAGCTCAAAGCTTCATTGCGGGACAGCTCGAACACATCCGTGCGATGAATGCCGTGATGAATCCTTCGGTGAATTCTTACAAACGTCTGGTGGTGGGTTATGAGGCTCCTGTGAATGCGGCGTGGGGGCAACGCAATCGAAGCGCGCTGATCCGTATTCCTCGTATTTCTCCTGCTGTGGCTGCAAAGGGATCTCGTTTTGAACTTCGCTGCCCAGATCCATCTTCCAATCCTTACTTGGCGTTCTCTGTGATGCTTGCTGCAGGTTTGGATGGCATCCGTAAAGGCTTGGTGGCTCCGGCTCCTGTAGAAGAAAACATCTGGGAACTCACCCCTGAACAAATGAAAGAGAAGGGAATCAAAACCGTGGCTTCCAATCTTAAAGAAGCGCTGGATGAGTTAGTCAAAGATGAAGTGATTCGAGGTGCCTTGGGAGCGGAAACCTTTGCCAAATACTATGAAGCCAAGTGCGAAGAATGGGAATCCTATCGAACCTCTGTTTCCAAATGGGAAACCGATCGTTACATGGATTGCTAAGCGAGAATAATTTTTTCAAGCTGCAATAGGAACGGGTCTTCTTCTCTCGGTTTAAGAGAGATGAGGCCCGTTTTTAGGCGGCGATCTAAGGTCAGGAGCTCGCGCAGTGCGCTTTCGAGTTGTTCGTAGGTGAAGTTTTTGGCGTAGCGCAAGGTGCTTTGGACCACAAAAGGATGAGCCGCCATGGTCTTGGCGATGCTGACGGGGCTTTGACCTTGGTCGGCGAGAGCTTTGATTTCGAGCAGGAGGCGGAATTGGCGAGTCACCATGGCAAAGAGGTAGCCGGCTTCTTCGCCTTGTTGTTCGAGCTTCTCGAATGTTTTCAGTACGGCTGAGTAATTTTTTTGTGCAAGCTGATCGGTGAGCGTGAAGATGGACTTTTGAACATTGTCGGCCACGAGTTCGTCGATCATGGCAGGGGTGATGGGCTTGCCTTGAGCATAGAGGCTGAGTTTTTCGACTTCGTTTTGAATGCGAAGTAAATCATCGCCCACCCAGCTGATGAGGTAGTCCGCGACGTGGCTATCGATTTTAGCTTGAAGGGCTTCCACGCGGCGGCGAATCCAAAGATTGAGTTGAGCCCCTTTGGGTTTGAGGAAGAGCCGTTGAGTGGCGAGGGTGCTCACGGTTTTGAAAATGCTGCTGCGTTTGTCGGGTTCGCTGAGTTCCGCCATCAATAAAAATGTGGAGTCGGGGAGTTTTTGCAGAGTGGGCAAAAGCGTGTTGGCTTGTTCGGCTTTGCGAGTGGCGAGGAAGTTTCGTAAAATTACCAAGCGTTTGGGCGACAGAAAAGGGCTGGCTTGGAGGGCGTTGGCGATCACTTCTACAGAGGCGTTCTCGCCATCGAGTTCTTCTAAATCCGTGTCGCCGTATTTTTCAAGAAAAGCGTCTTTCCAGCGATTCACCTCTTCAACCAGTGAGAAGGTGTCTTCGCCGGCCATGAAGTAGAAATTGGGCTTAGCCATGCGCAGAGTTTAGCATAGGTTTATTTGGAAGCTTAGACGTTTTCTGGATTCCAACGTGCTGCAACTCCGGCGATATTGTCCTCCGACCCTGTTTTGCCAAACATGTAGATTTGCTCGAGAAGAGCTTGGATGGTTCTTGCGCTGCCTCTTTGAAATGCTTCAAGATTTGGATACAAGCCTAAGCCATCCGTGGCTCTGACTAAGCTTCCTTTTGAAGGGAGCTGAGTTCGATGATCCTCATAGCTTCTGTGGAGCCCATGAACAGTGCTTGCGTGATGAGTCACATTGCCTGATTGACGATCATTTCTTGATGGAATCAGCATGCGTTCCAGCCACTTGTTTTCCGGATCAAAGAGCGGCCATTCCGCTGTGCTGGCACGAACTCTTTCTCTGTGGGCAAGATACAGGTCTCGTGCCACGTTCTCAGGCCATAGTGCTTCAGGAACGGCTAGGTAGTCTGGGTTGTTTGTATTCGTGCTTTCTGCGTTGTGAGGATCCCCAAAGTGATGGGTTTGACTCCATCCATCGGGCAGGAGCAGAGAGCTTACTCCTACGAGTCCTCCTTCTGGCATCGTGTCTTCGTTGTCTCTTGCTTGTTTAATGGCCCGTCCCGCATGGTAGTGCATCTCCGACAACTTGAAAGGAGTGCCTGCTTCTATGAGCGGACCTGCAAATCTCATGGCTTCTTCGGCGAAGCGGATTGTTACGGGTCCTGAATCGTAGTTTGCGCTAGGGCTTCCCGGTTTTCCTTTTGAAGCTCCATCCAACACCATGAGTAGCGCCCATTGGTTTGAGATGAGCCAAGCGATTAGGTCTTGGCTGGGATGTCCACTGGGGATTTGTTCAGAGTTAGGATCAAACACAAAAGCGCCTTCCCAGCCTCTCGGTAAGTCGGGAATGGCTTGGGGAAGGTGGACTTGGTCTCCTGAAATGATTTCTCGCCTCATTTCTTATCTTAAAAAGGCTCCACTCTGAGCCTCTTTAAGTCATTTGTCAATTGGTGCGATCAGTTCACTCCTTTTTGAGTGTCCACGTCCACGTACTCGGAGAGTCCGGGAGGGGTGTTTAAGAGGATGCGACTGTCGTAACGGACCACGACGCTACCTCCGTTCAAATCTGGAGGACCGACGTAGTTGGCGGCATCCAGCAGAGGATTGATGTTTCCATAAATAGAACCGTCGATTTCGAGGGAACCGTCTACGGCACTGCGGGTGTCTCCGGTGATGTCTTGGTTGGTATAGTACACTCCCACAAGGTTGTAGGCAGAGTCTTCGATGTAAATGTCTCCGTCTTCCACCACAAAGGCGATGGAAGGAAGGTCGGTGGTGTAGTTCATGCCGCTGTCGGCGGTACAAGAAGTGTCGTATCTCAGGGTGTCGGCGGAGATGTGGAGATCTGCATCTTTAACGATGAGGGTCCATGCTCCACAAGGAATATCAAAGTAACCGCTGGTACCGGTGAGGGTGATGGTGGAACTTCCTCCTTCTTCTCCTTGGAAGTAGAGGATACCGCTGTCTTCATTGTTGGCGTTTTCGAGAGCCGTTCTCATCGCTGCGAAGCTGCTGTAGCGTTCCTTGTCGCTGGCTTGAGCGGTGTCGGCATTACGAATCGACTGTTCTACGTTGGAGTCGGTAGTGGAGCTAACCGTGCTGCCTTTCCAAAGGTCGCTGACCGCGCTCACGATTTCACAGACGTAGGAACTGATGTTCCCGATGAAGTTGTCGTCGCTGGCATCGTCACAGAGGGAAACGTTGTCTAAAGAATAAGTCGCATCATAGTAGGTGGCAGAGCCCGTGCTTTCGGTGCTTGAGCTGGTGCTATCGTCATCGTCGTCGCTGTCCTCGGCTTCTCGAATCACGAGTCCGTCGGTGTTGCTATATGAACTATAATTTTGTTCATCGTCGATGTAGGCACAGGAGATGTCGGCGCCACTGTTGAGGTCGCCTTCGAGGTAAATATCCCCTCCGTTTTGAGTTTGGAGATAAGAACAGAGCACCACGAGTTTGGCGGAGTCTTCGCTGCACGCAGAATCTTCATCACAGGTGTCGGTGTTTTCGGGGTCTTCCACATCCGCCGGGTCGGCAAAGACCTTGGCGCTGTTTTCAAAGATTTCGGTGAGACATTCGTCGCTTTCGTTGTCACAGTTGTCGATGATTCCGGAGTTAACAATTCCAATGTAACGAATACGGAGGGTTGCGTCGCTCGGAATGCCATCGGCATTGAGGATCACGATGCGGCCGTCTTCTTCAGGAGTGTACTCTGGGTTGTAGCAGAGGATGCCATCTTCGCCATAGACGGTTTCACCTTCTTCGTTTTCAGAAGGGCCACAGGCGTAAATGACGTCGGAAGGATCGGTGTCGTTGTTTCCGTCGCTGGGGTACTTGAGGTAGGGAACGAAGGTTTGGTAAGAGCTTTCGCTATCGGTGTAGCCGTCAACGATGTCTGCGAGGTCTCCTGAGCCTTCTTCGTATTCGTCGCCAAACCCGAAGCGTTTGATGTCCTCGTACTTGTATTCGGTGAGGTCTCCAAAGCTTTCAGCGAGATTCACATGACCCTGGGTTAGGCCGTTGTCTCCGTCTCCAAAGACTCCTTCGACACCGTCACTGTCCCACATGTCGTCGGTGAAGACGAGGGTGCTTTCGGCACCGGAGGGTTCATATTCCAAAGTGTAGAAGGCGCGATCTTCGTCGTGAGAGAAGAACACGTCTTTGTCGGAATCGAAGACTTGATTGCTGATGAAGTTGAAGGTGTAGATGAATTTGTTGAGCACGCCGACTTCGGCTTGTTCAGGGCTGAAGGTTTCACAAATGTCTCCGTTGTATTCCACGGTGATGTCGCTTTCGCACACGTTGCCTTCGTCGATGATCACGTCGTAACAACTGCGACTGCTTTCACCGGGGATGGTGAGGCTGTCGTCGCTGCAATCGAGAGGATCGCTGTGATCGGTGTCGCTTTGATCGTAATAACAGATTTGATCTCCATCACTCACGACTTCGATGTCGTCGTCTTCCACGCAGACTTCCATGGAATATTCTTCACAAATAGCGCTTTCGTCGTTGTCGTTTACGTCCACGACTTCGTCACAGGTGAGATCATCGTCGTCGTCTCCGCTGCTGTGGCCGCCGCCTCCGTGGCTGTCGTCGTCATCGTCTCCTTCTGGAGGAGGCGTTTCTTCTAAAGGTGGCAAAGTCACAGTGTCGGAACAAACCGATTCTGAGCCCACGACTTCGAGGTTGAGCACGTAGTTTTCGTCAAAGTTTTCCCAACACACGGTTCCGGTGTAAGTGGTGGCACCGGTGATTCCTACGGTGGCAGGGTTGCCCACATAAGAACCAACGCTGTCCACGGTGAGAGAAAGGAGGCCCGAGGAAAGGGTACTTTCGGTGCTGTCGGTGTAGCCACTGGCTTGAAGGGTTCCTGAGAACCCGGATTCCACATTGACTTCAAAAGGGAAGCACACCGTGTCGTCTCGGTACATCAGTTCAAGATCATCTTGGTCGCTGAGGTCGATGGTGTCGGATCTGCCGGTGGTTTCGTTGGTGATGGTTGGTGTGCCCAAGCTGAGGTCTTCACAGACCGGGGCGGTGGTGTCTTCTTCACTGGTGATGGTGTCTATACAAGCGCCTCCACTGTAAGGAGTCACGCTCATACAGGTGATGGTGTCTCCCGGTTCACCCGTATAGTACACGGTGGTCATGGGAGTGGTGATGGTGGCGGTGCTTGTCATTCCTGTTACGTCACGGAAGGATCCAGTTGGATTGGAACTGGTGCACATGAAAGTGCTTGGGTTGGTCGTTCCATCGGTGAGGGTTGAAGTCCAAGAAATTTGTACGTCTCCGGCTTCCATGGCTGCTTCTGTAATCGGAGCCGTTGGAGTGGTGATTTCAAGGGTTCCACAAGAAGGGATGGTGACCGTTGGAATCAGGGTGTAATAAAAACTGTCGTTGCAGGTTCCGGCTACGTCGTATTCGGGATCGATGTACACGTCCACGGTGGCGGAATCGGTGCTGAGGTAGCTTGCGATGGTGTTGTCGGTGGTGGTGTAAGGCGTGCTGTTGCCATCAAACGTCGCTGTTGAATCGGTGGATTCATAAGTCACGTCAAAGGGCCAGCTTTCTGTGCCGGAACTGGTGTCGGTGTCGATGGTGATGTTGGTTTCGTATTCGTCTCCGCTTGTGCTCCCAACGTAAGCAGATCCAAAGCTACCCGTGGGATCGGTGATGTCCAGATCGGTGCAGTAGGGGAGTTGCACTTCTGCGTAACAGGTGCTTCGGTAAGAATCGCCTTCGTAGTCGCTCACGTAAACGTAGAGGCTGTCTCCGGGTTCGGTGTTCTTAAAGGTCACGGTGCTGTCTGAAGTGGTGGCGGGAGTGCTTCTGCCAACGTAGGAATAGCCGTACTTGAGCCCTCCATCCGCATCTCCGGCTGTGTCAGAACTGCCGTATTTGTTGAGATAATAGGTGAATTCTGAATCCCCGGTGATGTTGCTTCCATCGCTACCGGTGGCGGTCACGGTGAAATTTACGTCGCTGAGCACGTCACTCATATCCAAATCGCCCGTTTCAGGGGTAATGGAGAGGGATTCACAGGTGACGGCTTCTTCACACGCGGGGAAGTTGGATACAACCGTTCCGTTGATTCCGTACCAGTAGATGTAGTCACTGTCAGGGTCTACTGCTGAAGAATGGGATGAGACTTGGCTGGTGTAAACGTGGTGCCAGTTGCCGGTGTCCATGTAATCGCCATCTGGGTCGGTATAAAAATACTCCATTTTTGTCCAACTTGTGGTTGTGGCACTGCTTTCAATTGTGTAGTCGTCTGCTTCAAATGAAATCCCCTCTACTTTTTGGCCTCCACTTCCAATCCAAGGATTGTCGTCGTAGTCGTCTGCATCAGAATCGGTTGCATATTCCCATAACAGTCCTACGGGATCTCCGTCTATCCAGTTGAGGGTTTGGTAAGTGACGGTCACGCCGTTCCAATGTCCGTTGGAGGTGGAGTAGACTACGTCCCCTAAATCTGTATCTTTGTTGAAGCCACAATCTCTGTAAGTGTCATCTCCATTTGTACAGGTCATGGTGGAGGTGTCTACACTATCCAAAAAATCGTCGTCAAAGACGATGGCGAATTCATGAACCACGCCGATGTACATTCTACTGCTGGTGTCTGTGGAATCGTTGTAGTGAATGTGTTCGTGAGTGTCTCCGTCACAGGTGCTATCGGTGCCTTCATCATAATCCCCTGAGTCTATGGGATCTACTTCTGTACTGTCTTCTGAACTGGCATAAGCGACCCCTACAATCAGTAAGAGACTTAAGCTAAGGCCTGAGAAGAGGTGTTTTATGGTTTTCATTCTGGATTGAGAGTGGTGCTATGCGTTTCTACAGAGCTATCTTCTTGTTTTGGTACTCTATTCTCCGCCTTTGTACAGCCCAGAGAGAAGAGTAATCCTGCGATAGTTGCGTATGTTACAATCTTTTTCATATTTTGTAAAGTGTTTAACGTGCGTTTAGTTTAAGGTCGCACTTGGATTTGTGGTTGAATCGCCATCTTCTTTTCGCTTGTCGATGCGTTGAACGTCTCCTCCTTCACTAGGTTCACCTTGTTTCTTTTCTGCCATCATCGCTGCACTCGCATCGGTGAATCCTACTCCTTGAACGCCATTGACGGTTTGGTGGGTGTCTATGCCGCCGACGCGACTGTTGTCGAAGGAAGGAATGTCCTCGTTGGTTGCAACCGTGAAGTTACGGCAGCTTTCCAAGAATCCCATGACCATGTGTCGGTGAGGAACGATGGTGAATCCGGTTTCTGAGATGTAGGCTTCGCCTTTTTCTAAGGTTTGAAGTGCTTCATCGAATTTCTTCCAGTAACCTTTGTCTTTATCGAGGGTGTTGGTCTTTGCGGCATTAACCAGCTCTGTGCCGTTTGCCATCCCAAAGATTCCAGGAGCTTGTTCCAAGAGTTTCATTCCCATTGGAGAACGAAGTTTTTGCATGGGGCTTGGATTTTTTTCTCCGTAGTAACGGTACTCTCTGAGTTGTGCTTCAATGAAGGCTTTGGCTTGACCTGGACTCAGTTTGAATGTCTTTGTGAGGGTTGCTTCGGTCACTTCTTGCATGCCGGCGATCTGGGTTTCCCATTGGGAGTTGATTCCACGGCCCAAGGTTCCGAGTTCTCCTTGTCCGATGAGCGTGTTGAACGCGTAGCCCTTGCCAAGGTTGGTGCTGGGTAGATCTGCTCCGCCCAGTCCCTTGAAGTTCTCTGCATAGTAGCCCATGATGTTGTTGCTGACCGTTTGATCCACGCCGTGACCTCCGCAGAATGCAGCGAGGGCGCGAGTGTTCCATCCCAAAATGTGCTTTTCGAGTGCTTCTGCGCTTGCTGGACTCTTTGCACGAGATTCCACCAAGAGTTTTTGGAATAAGTAAGTGCGTTCGTCTGCTCTGAGATCAGGTTCAAAGCTTGCGTTGACCGCATCCAAGATTTTCTTGGCGACTTCTGGAGTATCGGTGAGGTCTTGGTAAGAAATACCACCCTTTTTGATGAGTTCCACGACCATGTGATCGAGGGCCTCCACACGAGCCTTTGGTCCTTCAGGTGTATTTTCTTGTCCCAAGATGGCTTGGATGTCTGCTTGGAGGGCTTCACGAGCTTTTGCAGCGTCTGCGTCGTTGAGGTCTCCCAGTCTGAGGCCATCGGCATTTGTGTAGGTTGCTGTTGTTTCTGTGTAAGTGTTTCGAGGCGTATGAATCGCACTTTTCATGAGGTTCTTTTTGCTGCCGGTGGGATAGATGTCCGTTTGGCGCCAAGAAAGAATGTCTCCGGTGCGGTCTTTGATTGCGGTAGGTGATGCTAGTTTCTCTGGATTGTTTGTGATGTAAATGTCTACATTTTTCACTCCGCCGCCGCCTTCTTTAAAAGGGGTGTAGTTGTCCACACGCAGAATGTTGAAGGCGTCTTCCCAGTCCAGATTGATGCAGGCTTTCATTGGTTCGCCTGAACGGAAGGCTTGTATCTTGGAAGTGGGGTCGATGTAGATGTTCACAAATCCGTCCACATCGCGTACTTGAAGTTGTAGTTTTTTTTCGTCGCCTTCGATAGGAACCAGTTTCATGCCTTGTGTTTTGAGGCGTTCGTTTATTGAGAGAAGGCTTCTTTCTTTCTCAAACTTCATGATGGAGTTTTCGACGGTGCGTTCTCCATTTTCGTTCATGGCTAAGTTTCCTCCAATATAAACTGGTGCTCCCAATATGGCCCCTGGATTTTCGTTGGCAAATTGTTCGCGTGCTCTGGCTTCCAGGACAACATCTGGATTTGGTCCTGTTTGGACGAAGTGTGTTACGTTGCGTCCTTTGATGGCGATTCCGAAATAAGGCACTACTCCTGCTATACCGCCGATTCCGATTCCGACTCCAATCTTACTGAATTGGATAGCACACATTTCGTTTATGGCATCGGCTCCACGTTCAAGGATGTAGGCGTTTGCGATGGAGACTTCCAAAGCCTTGATGTAGGCCTTGGTTTCGGCTTCACTCATTCCTTTAGTGGCTTCCTTGATGTCTGCTTGGTAAAGTTCAAGTGTTTTTGCAATGTAGCTATTGAGCTCGGCATTGAAGAGTTCTTCTCCCTTGAGTAGGTAGGCTTCTTGAATGGAAACCTCTCTCTTGAGTTCGGTGCTTTTGGCGCTTGCGTAGGCTTCTGCTTGTGACCGGGTCATTGCTTTTTGTCCGAGATCTTTCTTGAGTTGTAGGTATTTCTTTTGGGCGGCGGAGTCGAGATCTCGTCCGACGGTCAATTCTATAAAACGAACCGATGCGAGTCCTTCTTCGAGTCCGAGTCCTCCTGCAACTCCTAGGCCTATTTTGAAGTACCAAACGCGAGCTCGTTCCGAGATGGTTCCGGTCTCTTTTTCTTTGGCCTTAAACTTCAAGCTGCCCATGACACCTGCAGCGATGTGGCCTGGGCCTACCGTGACTCCGGCATCGATGCCTGCTGTATTTTGATCTTGTTTACCAAATGTTCTTGAGACGGACACAGCGGCTCCTACTGCGGGGTAGAATGTGAAGTGCATGTCTTCGACGAGGGCAGCTCCCACTCCTACGTTCACGGCGAGATGAGCCTTGTCTCCTAAGGGAACGTCTACGAGTGTTTTTCCATATCCGATTCCCAAATCTGCATTCCCTGATTTTCCTCCCACGTCATTCACCACCAGACCGAACTGTCCTCGTTCGTTCATCGTGACTTGCATTCGGCTGAGAATTTCGGCTTCTGCCTTCTTGATTTCTTCTGCTGTTAGACCTACTTCTCTTAAGGCGGCTTCGATTTGTTCTTGAGTGGCGGCTTCCACTCTTTCTGCTGTGGCGGCAATTTCACGTTCTCTTGCTTCTCTTGCGCGATCCACAACCGCTTCATTGCTGCCTTGGGTGCGTTTGGTTTCTGGAATCATTCCCATTTGAATGAGAAGAATTTCTTTAGCGCCAAAGTTGCCAGCTTTTATTTGAGCTTCGCTTAGGGTCACTTCGGAAGCCTTTCTCAATTCGTCTCGTACTTGTGTTTTATCGCAGCCAAATTTTTCTGCGTACTGTTTTTCGAGTTTATTACGATCCTTTTCGTTCATCGCGTCGAAGAATAGGAATCCTGCCTTCTTCATTTGATTGAGACGTGCGGTGAGTCCTTGGTAGTCCACTTCGCCGTTTTTGATGAATTCTCCCACGAGTTGAGCGTAGGCTCCGGAAGAAGAAATGCTTCCTTCGTAGACGTTTTCTCCTTGCAAATGGTAGCTGCGTTGAGTTTGATCCATTGACGCTTCAAAGGTGCTTTTTTCTTGGAAAAGTTCAAAGAAAGTTCGCTTGGCGATGGGGGCAGTGTCGTCGGGATTGAAGAGGACTGCGATGGCGCTTTTAGCACTCACTTCATCTGCCGTGTCTTGGCTTGCGTCATGTCCGGCTTCCAAGACCATGCTCACGTTGTTCTTCTCTAAGAGGCGAGTGGCTTCTAGGAGTCGGTAGCTGGCTACGAAAAAGTCGTCACGGTTTTTTACCAAAGCTTTGAGTTCGCCGTAGGTGTAGTACTCATCTTTTCCAAATGCCTTGTCTAGTTTTTTAACTTTTGAAGCATCGGTATCGGCTGGTTCAGGTGGACCGTATTTAGCAACGTGGTCTTTTTGTTCGGCCACACCGGCACGAGCTTCGGCGTAGTCATCCCAGACGCGTTGAGGGGTGCGTCCCAGCACTTGACGACAGAGTTCTTGATAGGTGATTTTGTTTCCATCTAAGAAGGGTTTGAGCAAGGCCATTTCTCCTCGGCCACTTTGTCTGGCCAATACTTGGAGTGAATCCCAGAATTGAGCCATGTAGTCTACAGTGTGCTTGTTGGTTTCAAAGTCTTGAACGGTCCAATCCTTCATGGCATCGGGTAGGCGAGCGCCTTCGCCGAACTTGAGACTTTGGATTTGATCCACATAAGGTTTATCTGAACCATCGACGCGGCCGTCTCTGTTGCTATCCAACACGACATGACCTTGGGCATCGCTGTTAGGAGTGAGGCGAGAACTGGCTGTTTCTCTATCGGAAGGTACATAGGTTTCGCTGCTGCCTTCTTCTCCACTGGTTCCTGCAGCGCGAACTGCACCGTAAATCATTCCATTGGCGTAAGGGGAATCCATGTTTGGGTGAGGAATTTCGCCACCCTTGTGCTCAGCCATGTCTTTGAAGAGCGCACGGAAGGCTTCGTTGTTCCAGTAGTTGTCTTCTACGGTGCCTGCATCTTTAATGATGCTGGGCAACTGTTTATCTCCAAAATGTTCTCCGATCTTTTGGTTGGAGATTCCTTTATAGACGTGGTTGACTCCCTTTTTATCCACCACCGTGAGGGTGATTTCTTGGAGTTCACCTTGAGTGGTTGCTCCTTCTTTACCTGCGGTGTTTTCTTTGCTCTTGAAAGTGATAGAAACGAATTTCTTGTTATCTAAAGCGGACTTGCAAGCGCTGAGCATCTCGGTTTCCTTCCCTTCTCTTTTAAAGACCTCTTTGATGAGGGCTTCGGTTCCTGTCTTTAATTTTTCTGTTTCAATGTTGAAGGCAGCCTCTTCTGCAGCGGGCAGTGGATTCGCTTCAACAGGTGCTTGGCCTTGTGCAGGTGCATAAACCCCTGCCATTTCTAAGACTGCCTGACGATCTTTGGCCATTTCTTCGGCGGTGACTTCATGAGTTGAACGTGC
>CALRCE010000028.1 GCA_943354505.1 Candidatus Peribacteria bacterium | reverse complement strand
TTTTGATTGCGGCTTTCATCGGTGTGATGGTGGTGCCTGACGTGGCGTATTGGGCGGATGGAAGTGAGTTTCCGACGCAGATCAAAGCCTTGGGTATTTTGAAGGGATGGATTTTGGCGCCGCTTGTTTATTTTGTGATCGCTCGGAATGTGCTGCGTGAAAAACCTTCCCTGATTCCCTTGGCGCTCAAGTCGCTTTATGCGGGTGGGCTTGTTATGGCCCTTCTGGCTTTCCAGCAAGTCCTCACCGGGGAATTTATCACTCCGGATGGACGGGCGTCGGGCCCTTTTGAATCGGCTAATTACTTGTCTTTGTACCTTGGACCGACTTTTGTTTATGGCTTTTTTGCTCTGTTTGAAACCAAGAAACAAAAGGAAAAATTGGCCTTGGGCATTGGAACTGGGCTCATTGGATTGGCTCTTTTCTTTTCCTTCTCTTACGCTTCTTGGTTGGCTTTGGCGGCTACGTTGGCGTTTGGCATCTTGATTCACGTTCGAAGACGCGAACCCCGTTTGTTCAAATGGGCTTTTGGAGCCTTGTTCGTCTTGGGTTTTGGCTTGGTTCTTTCTCAAGTGGGCACCGAAAAATTCCAGCAGTTTTTTGAGTTTTCATCTCAATCTTCAAGCAGTGTGCGTGTTCAGGTTTACACCATTGCTTTGTCGCTCGTTCAAGACCATCCAATTTTTGGGATAGGATTGGGCCAATTTGAGCAACAGTATCAAGAAGTGGCGATTCAGGTTTTGGGTGTGGCTCCTTTTGAAGCTGTGATGCTTCATCCTCACAATTTGTACTTGGCCTTGTGGCTTTCCACTGGAATTTTGGGCCTTGTGGCCTTTGTTTGGCTTTGCGTTAAAGCGCTTCCGTGGCTTTTTGAAGAAGATGCCAAACAGCGACCCATTGCTGCACTCATGCTCATGGCTATT
This sequence comes from Candidatus Peribacteria bacterium, assembly GCA_943354505.1. GTDB lineage: Bacteria > Patescibacteriota > Gracilibacteria > UBA1369 > 2-02-FULL-48-14. The sequence goes on along the minus strand of CALRCE010000028.1, from coordinate 14,024 downwards.
CTCATTCATGGTCTATTCGACACTCCTTATTTTAAAAATGACTTGGCTTTTGAGTTCTGGCTTTTGATGGCGGTTTTGATTTAGGTGGCAGCTCCTAGAAAGGAAATCCGTACCTTTGGGTGTAAATCCAGAGGGCTAGGAACACGATTATAGCCCCAAAGACTCCGCGTAATAAAGCCCCTAACTGGCTTTTGAGTTCCACGATTTGTGAGGGGTCTGGAATGACTTTTGCACTTTGTTTTGCGGCGACGGTACTTGTTCCACTTGCTCTTTTTCGCAGGGCCGGGAAGCCCATGAGTTGGTCTTTTCTAAAAAGAATGGCCAGATTTTTTAGAGTGCTGTCTTTGAATTTGAATCGCACAAGGCTGCGTTGCAGAAAGTCTTCCTGGGTTTGGATCTCCGAGAAGGCAGTGTAAGGGATTTTGAGAGCGGGAATGAACCAAACTTTGATGAAGAGATCTTCGCCTTGTTCAGCGACTTTTGTTGCGTTTTTCATTCGTGCGAGGCCGTACTGGAAGAGACGCGGCTTCACCGAAACGGGAAAGGTGTCCGAGTGGGTGAAACGGCTGAGGAGTTCTTTGTAACTGGTTCTTTGCAACAAAATGGTCAGTGTGAATACAAAGCAAACGATCCCAAGCGGAAGGAGAATCGGAAAGAGGATGGGGAAGTTCATCCTATTGTTGAGGAAGTTTAAAGTAGTCTTTTACAAAAGCTTTGAGCTCCGCTTCGGTGAGTTGATCGGCACCCTCCACGCCTTTTAGTTTTTCAGCGAGAACCTTGTGCTCTTCCAATTCGTTTTTGAACGCAAACTTTGCGGTTCCGGGGCCAAAGATCAGAATTTCGTCTGCGTCTATGATGTGCTTAATGATTTCACGAGTGAAGGCTTTCATTTCGTTCTTACGGCGTTCTTCGTGGCGATGTTGATTGACCACACTCAGATGTTCTTCACTTTCTCCGCCATGGTTGTGGGCTTCTACGTCGGATTTAACATGAGTCATTGAGATGTCCGCCATCTTGTCTGCCTTGAGGATGAAGGCTTGGCGGTGATCGATCCAAATTCCATAAAACGTGTGCATGGCGTGTGAGGGTTAGTGTTTCTATTTTATCCTTTTTTTAACTTTATGCTAAGTTGAAAGTATGAAAGAGGCTGTTTTTAAAGGTCGCGTGGTGCATGGTAAGGAAGTGGGGAGGACTTTAGGTGTCCCTACTTTGAATTTTGAACCAAAGCCCGAAGGAGTTGATTTCGGAGTTTATGTGGGTTTTGTGCGAATTTTAGTTCCGAATAGCGTCGAACAAAAAAAGTATCCAAGTGTTGCGAACTGGGGCCCTCAACCCACGTTTAAGAGTGAAGAGCCTTTGCTCGAAGTGCACGTTTTGGATTTTTCAGACGAGCTGTATGGTAAGGAGGTGAGCTTTGAATTCTTGAAGAAAATTCGAGATGTTCGGACTTTTGAAAGTCCAGAAGCCTTAAAAGGGCAAATCCAAAAAGATCTTGTTGAAGCCCGAGCGTTTTTTGCGTGACAAAGGGCTCAGGTCTTGTTTCAATACAGAGGTGAAAGATTTTTTCCAAAATCTCCTGCCGCCTCAGCATCCGCTCCGTTTGGTTTACCATAAGTGGAAGGCGATTTTGGCTGCGCTCTATTATGGGTTCCCCACCAAAGACATGGTGGTGATTGCCGTTACGGGCACCAAAGGTAAGACGACCACTTGCAATATGATCCATCAGATTTTTTCTGAAGCGGGCAAGCGAACAGGTCTGCTCACCACGGTGAATTTTAAAATTGGAGATCGTGAGGAAGCGAATCTGGCCAACAAAAGCACGCTGAGTCCTTTTGTGCTCAATCGCAAACTCAAAGAAATGCGCGACGCCCGCTGTGAGGTCTTGGTTTTGGAAGTCACTAGTCATGCGCTCATCCAAAATCGTATTTGGGGAATCAATGTCGATACAGCGGTTTTCACGAACCTGACTCAAGATCATCTGGACTACCATGAGACGATGGAGGAATACATGAAGGCGAAGGGCAAACTTTTTGCCCGTCTCAACACCTCGGATCGCAAACCCGGTCTGGGCAAAGTGGCTGTGGTGAACATGGATGACCCTGCTCACGATTATTTTTGTAGCTTTCCGGTGGATCAGTTGTTTGAGTACGGCATTTTGAAAGGCACTTATGTCGGGCGAAACTTGGAATCTCATCCGGCGGGCACGGACTTTTTATTCCGCATTCCCAATGGAGAAGTGCCGGTGAAGTTGCAGATTCCAGGTCGTATGAACGTGTACAACGCCATTGCGGCTGCCACGGTCGCGACCGCGCACAAAATCAATCTCCAAACCATTCAAACGGCTTTGGATAAGATGAAACCGGTGGCGGGTCGCATTGAGGTGATTCAAGAGGGACAACCTTTTACGGCGGTGGTGGATTATGCACACACCGAAGACTCTTTGGATCAGATTCTCGGCATGTTCCGTGAGCTGACTCAAGGCAAGTTGATTTTGGTGTTTGGAGCCACGGGAGATCGAGACACGACCAAACGCCCCAAAATGGGTGCCGTGGCGCATAAGTATTGTGATCTCATTATTGTGACGGACGATGACCCTTACACCGAAGATTCCAAGCGCATCGCGGCTATGATCAAAGAAGGCATTCCTCGCGAGGAAGGGAATGGGTTTTGGCAGGTTTTGGATAGACGTGAGGCTATTCGCTTGGCTTTGAGTTTGGCGCATGCGGGGGACACCGTGGTGGTAGCCGGGAAAGGTGCGGAAGAGTTTCAGATTGTGGGTCGGCAGCGCATTCCTCACGACGATCGAAAAGTGGTGAGAGAGTTTTTGAGTCGCCCGATGGACATTGAAGTGCCTTTAGCTTAATTGTATGAGTGATGTGGTCGCACCTTTTCCATTTGTGCCCTCTGAAGTTCCTGGATTTTATTTGGTGGATAAGCCTCAAACCTGGACCAGTCACGACGTGGTGGCTAAACTTCGGGGCCTTTTGAAAGTGAAGAAGATCGGACATTTGGGCACCTTGGATCCACTTGCAACGGGCCTCTTGGTGGTGGCGGTGGGGCGAGAGTCCACCAAGCGTATTTCGGAATTCATGAAAGCGGATAAGGATTATGAAGTCGAGTTGGAATTGGGCAAGGTCTCAGACACCTATGACTCGGAAGGAGAGGTTCAGGTCACCGGAGTCGATCCGCTTTCTTTGGATAAAAAACTTGTTCAAGAAGCCTTGGCCACTTTTTGGGGTAAAAGCATGCAGTTGCCGCCTGCGTATTCGGCAAAAAAAATCAACGGGAAAAAGGCTTACGAACTTGCTCGCGCTGGGAAGCCGGTTGAGCTCAAGCCGGTGGAAGTGACGATGCAAGGCAGTGAGGTGCAAGTGGAGTTGCCCTTTGTTCGTTTTAAGGTCACTGTTTCAAGTGGAACTTATATTCGGTCTTTGGTGCACGACTTGGGGCAAAAACTGGGCTGTGGAGCGATTCTCACTCGTTTGCGTCGCACGCGTGTTGGCAACTTTCACTTTTTGTGAGATAACAAGAACATGTCTTTGATGCTTTGTTTTGTTCTCTTTTCCACCGCCTTTGCCTTGACCTTTGCTTTGGCTTTTTTGGTCAGTCGTTGGTTTCCAAAGTGGGGCTTTGTGGATAGGCCTGAACGTTACGGCCACAAGCGTTCACCGATTCCTTATCCAGGAGGGACGGCTTTGGTTTTAGGATTCCTTTTCACCGCACTCAGCTTTCTCTCGCTCAACACGCTGCTGGGGTCGGTGCTTTTGGCTGTGGTGCTTTTGGCCGTCACTTGTTTTTGGGACGACCGACGGGGGCTTTCCCCTTATTTGCGTTTGGCCATTCAAATCGTGGCGGCCATTCTCTTGGTTTTGGGTGGACTCGGAGTCAGTTCCATTACGAATCCTTTTGGTGGCGCTCCTTTTGTTTTGGATGCCTGGCAGATCCCCATCACTTTGAATCACCTCACTTTTACCTTCACCGTTTTTGCCGATCTACTCACTGTCGTTTGGGTGGTCACGATGGTGAATGCTTTTAACTGGATCGATGGAGTTCCGGGCATGGCGAGCGGTTTATCTTCTGTTGCTTCGTTTGTGCTGTTGGCGCTGAGTTTGAGGCCCGGCTTTCATTCCACGGATCAAACTTTGGCGGTGGCCTTTTCGGCTATGTTGCTGGGAGTCAGTTTGGCCTTTTTGTACTGGGACTTTCCTAAGCCCAAAATGTTGATGGGAGACACGGGTTCCATGGTGCTCGGGTTTCTTTTGGCAGTCACGGCTTTGATCTCGGGTGGAAAAATTGCGACCACCGTTTTGGTCTTAGGTTTTCCGCTTTTGGACTTTGCTTGGGTGATTGGCCGCAGGTTGGTGAAAGGTCAGTCGCCTTTTAGAGGAGACTTGTGGCATTTTCATCACCGTTTGCAAAAAGCAGGTTATTCAGATCGTACCATTGTGGTGTTCTTTTCTCTGATTTCTGCTTTGTTTGGTTCTGTGGCTTTGCTCTTGCACACCGAAGGAAAACTCTTGGCTTTGGTCCTTTTGCTTGTATTCATGATTTTGTTGGCGCTTTTGCTTTACTCGAAAAAACCTGCGAGTTAAACTGGATTTGCTTACCGCTTTTCCACCACTCCATGCCAAAAAAACTCCTTTTCGCCTTTCTGCTTTGTTCTTTGATCGTCACCGCGTGTGAGCCGAAGCCTGTCGAGGAACCCGAAGAAGTCAGTCAAGAGACAGAGGAAGGCACAGTCAGTCTTTCTTCAGAAGAAGCCATGGAGCAACCCTTGGATGCCATTTTCCTCAGTAAGAATGGGAGTTTTTCTTATGGAATGACCTACGATGGAGGGTTCATGTCTTTGGTGGAAACGGAGGATGCTTCGACTCCTTATTTTGAGATCGACGGTGGCACCACTTTGACTATGTCTACCGATTGGGTGGCGACGGCGACTCAAGATGCAGAGATGGCTGGAGAAGCTGTTAAAGTGGGCAGTTATGACGTTTATCAATACATGGATTCGGAAGGCACCTGCAGTTTGGATGTGACTTTGCTCCCTTATGCTCAGGAGGTTTTGCGCACGACTTTGAAGATTTGCGAAGGCCAAGATGGAGATCTAGGCCGAGAAGCGCTTGGACAGTTGCTCAAGCACTTGGTGATTACGGCAAAATAAAGTTTGCTTTTGTGTGAGCCGTTTAAGAGAGCTATAATCCACTCATGCTCGATCCGGTTCAAGAAATAAAATCTAAGCTTTCTGTTGAAGATGTGGTTGCACCTTATGTGCAGCTCAAGCGTAGCGGGAAGTATTTGAAGGCGTGCTGCCCTTTCCATCAGGAGAAAACGCCGAGTTTTTATGTGAGCCCTGAGCGCCAGTTGGCCTACTGTTTTTCGTGTCAGAAAGGAGGGGATATTTTTCAGTTCATTCAAGACATTGAAGGAGTGGATTTTAGAGGAGCTTTGGAAGTTTTGGCGGACAAGGCGCATGTGGATTTGCCGAAATTCTCAGGGGCAGCACCTAAGATTTCTAAAGATGAAAAAGAGCGGCTCAAGTCTGCCTACGAAGACTCGAATAAATTTTTTGTTCAAAAACTGTTTGAAAAAGGAGACGCAGAAAAAGTGTTGGCTTATGTCAAAGCGCGGGGCATGCACGATTCCACGATCAAAGAGTTTGAAGTGGGTTTTGCGCCGGATGGGAAGGATCTTTTGTACCGAACACTGCTTGAAAAGAAACATAGCAAAGATGATCTCTTGCGCAGCACCTTGGTTTTGGCTCGAGATTCGAATGGGCAAGACATTGTGGACCGCTTTCGTCTTCGACTGATGTTTCCCATCCATGACGTGCAAGGAGATGCCATTGCGTTTGGAGGACGTGCGCTCAAAAAAGGCGAACAGCCCAAGTATTTGAATTCTGCAGAACACGAGCTCTATCACAAGGGCAGCGTGCTTTATAACCTGAATCGAGCCAAATCCTTTGTCAAAGACGAAGATCTTGCGGTTTTTGTGGAAGGTTACTTCGACGTCATGGCTTCTTGGCAGGCCGGGGTCAAAAATGTGGTGGCGACGTCGGGAACGGCGCTCACCGAAGAACAGTTTAAACTGATCAAGCGCTTCACCAAACGGGTGGCCTTGGCTTTTGATTCGGATTCCGCGGGTCAAGAAGCTTTGCTCCGCGCGGTGTTGACCGCTCAACCTCTTGGCATGGAGCTTTATGTGATCCAAATTCCCGAAGGCAAGGATGCAGCAGATGCGGTGAAGCAAGATCCTCAGCTGTGGGTGGATGCGGTGACGGTGCGTGTTTCGTATTTGGATTTTTATTTTGAAAAGTATCAAAAGGCTTTTGATCTGAACACGTCTCTGGGCAAAACCTCTTTTACTGATCAGTTTTTGGAATTGCTGCGAGGTGTGGAACACCCCGTGGCACGCGATCACTACCTCAAGCGGCTGTCCAAAGAAGTGGGAACACCCGTGGAGATGCTCTACGACTACATCAAACAGGTCAAAGCCACTCAACGGAGGAGTCATGCTAAGGCGGAAGCCCTTCCACTCACCAAACTGTCTCATAAAGAACGCTTGGTCACTTATTTCTTGGGCTTGCTCTTCACCTATCCTGAGCTTTTCTTTGAACTGTGGCGAGGCTTGGATACGTTTGACGGTTTTGTGAAAAATGCTGAGAAGTTGGATCTCATCAAACCTTATTATCGTTTGGAAGAGGCTCATTATTTGGAATTCAAAAATGATTTCGCGGCGCAGCTCGAAAAACTCCATACGGAACTCCCTGCAAGTTCCATTTACAAACAGATTGAAGATCACTATAATCGCGCTGGCGCGGTGGACGATACGTTTTGGAGTGGCCTAGAACAGGTTGAGAAACTCCGAGCAATCGCCTTTGAAGCCGAAGTGAAAAATCCCACGAGCGACGGCGCTCGGGAAGAGTTCGTTAAGGTCCTCACGCTCCTTTACTTCGAAACCCTCTAATTCATGGCCCGGACGAAGAAGTTCATCGCTCACTTCTCAGAAGAGAACTTGGCAAAGTATCCTCCAGAAGTGCGAGATTTAGTGGATAAAGGGCGACAACGCGGATTCGTGACTCAGCAAGAACTGATGCATGCTCTTCCAAATTTTGAAGAGGATATTGAATTTGCTGATGAGGTTTACACTTTGCTCTTGGAGCTCGGCATTGACCTGATAGACCGAAAGGATGAGATGATTTGGGGTAAGAAAGAAGACAAGATTGAAGAAATTGGCCCTTCGGATGAAGAGTTGATGGAAGATGATCTGCTCGAGCTTGCCGATGTAGATGTCGCAGCCGAAGATGAATTTGCCGAAGGAGGTGGTGAAGAATCCGAAGAAGAGTTGGAAGAGGCACGTGCCAAGAAAAAGAAAGACGATGAAGACGACGCCGTAGCGGCAGCGGCTCAAGCGGCGGCACAAAAAAAGAAGGACAAGCAGAAGAAGACCGTCGATCTTTCGGAGATCGCGAATGATTCCATTCGTATGTACTTGTGTGAAATTGGAAAGGTGGATCTGCTCACCGCGAAAGAAGAAGCCGATTTGGCTCGCAAGATTGCGAAAGGAGACCAATCTGCTAAAGCAAAGTTGGCGGAGGCCAATCTGCGTCTCGTGGTTTCGATCGCTAAAAAATACATCGGGCGCGGACTTTCCTTCCTCGATCTTATTCAAGAAGGAAATATCGGTCTCTTCCGCGCGGTAGAAAAGTTCGATCCGAACCGAGGGTTCAAGTTCTCAACGTATGCCACCTGGTGGATTCGTCAGGCTATCACCCGCGCGATTGCCGACCAGGCTCGTACGATTCGTATTCCGGTGCACATGGTGGAGACCATCAACAAGCTCACTCACACCCAACGTCGTTTGGTGCAGGAATTGGGACGTGAGCCTTTGATCGAAGAGTTGGCTGCGGAAATGGATATGGATGAAAAGAAAGTCCGTCATATTCTTAAAATTTCTCAGGATATTGTTTCTCTCGAAGCCCCTGTGGGTGCCGAGGAAGACAGCAAGCTGGGCGACTTTATTGAAGATGACGATGCACTCAGCCCTTCGGAGCAGACCAACCGTCAGCTCATCAAAGAGAACATTCACGAAATGCTCCAATATCTTTCTCCTCGAGAACGCAAAATCATTGAGATGCGTTTTGGTTTGAAAGATGGAATTGGGCACACTCTTGAAGAAGTGGGAAATGAATTTGGTGTGACTCGCGAACGTATTCGTCAGATTGAGGCAAAGGTGCTGCACAAGTTGCGCGAACATCCTAAGAGCATTAAAATCCGCTCGTACTTCTGATTTATCTCTGAAATCTCTTTAACTCACTGTTCTTATGGTTACTGCTAAAACAGCAAAAACGACAAAGAAAATTCAACCCGTTCACGAAGAAGACGCTTTTGTGGTTACAAAAGAAGGACTTCTAGCGCTTCAAGAAGAGCTCGAAACGCTGAGGACTTCTCGTCGTCGTCAGGTGGCTGAACGTTTAAAGGAAGCAATCAGTTATGGAGATCTTTCTGAGAACTCTGAATACGAAGAGGCCAAGAATGAACAAGCTTTTGTGGAAGGACGCATCATCGAGCTTGAAGAAATGATCAAGAGTGCTCGTGTGGTGGACACCGCAGGCCACTCCAAGCAAGTGGTGGAGATTGGAACGAAGGTTAAAATTCGCGATGTGAAAAAGAAGGCCGACTTGGATTTGATGATTGTCGGTTCCACAGAATCCGATCCTTTCACGGGACGCATTTCAAACGAAGCTCCTTTGGGCGCGGCTTTGATCGGTTCTAAGGTGGGAGATGTCGTCACGGTCACTATGAAGGCAGGTAAGACCGACTACGAGATTTTGAAACTCGCTTAAGTGATTTTGTTGGAATTAAAAAAGAGACTCCGCGGAGTCTCTTTTTGTTTGAAGGTGATTTATTATTTTCGTTTCTTCTTTGGCAGATACTTGTCTTCTTGTTTCTTCATCGTCTTGCTGGCGAGGTGAAGGGCGAAATTCTTTTGATAGTTTCTCCACACGTAGACCAGGTAAACGAGGAAGAAGAATACTACTGCGATCATCCAAACGCGCATTCCTAAGTATGGAACGTTTTGATCTCTAAAGAAAGTGAAGACCAATCCCAGGAGTCCGAACTCCATCAAACGAGCCGGAATCCCTCCAAAAAAAGCATGCTCGAGTTTGGCTTGAGGTCTTTTTTTGAGTTGTTTTGGGGCCCAGTAACCGAGAATCAGCATGAGTAAAAAGAATCCATAAGCGGGCCATCGGAAGGCAAATTCAGAACCGGGGAAAGCATCGAAGAGGTAGGCCGGACTAAAGAGTTTCATGAGATCCATGGTGGGGGTGTTTAAAGCGTTTCCAAATGAGGAAACCGAAGAGCAAAGTTAAGATAAAAAATCCAATCTGAGGAAGGCGTAGGCCCAAGATCAGCAGTGTATCATCTCCTCTTAGGAATTCAAGGAGAAAGGCACTGAGACTGTAGCTGCCTGCAAAGTATAAAGCGGAGTTGCCTTCTCTTTCAAACCAGCTTGTTTTTTTGCGCAAAAATCGCTTACCTCCCAGGATCAAGCCGATGAGGATGAATTCGTAGAGTTGAACCGGGTGAACCGGCACCGTGTATTTCACATTGAAGCTTTCGTAGAGCACTCCCCAAGGTAAATCGGTGGGAGTTCCGTAGGCGTAGCCTCCTAGAAAGGAGCCAAGGGTGCCTATGCCGAGTGCCACTAGTAGAGGAACCATCAAGGCGTCGGCCCATTTGGAGAGATTCTCTTCGTTCTTCTTTAAAATATAAAGAAGCGTGATGCCGCCTCCTAGCACTGCGCCGTAAAGCGAAAGGCCTTGATCCCAAATGGTGAAGAGGTTGAACAGAGTCCTCAGGTCAAATCCAGGAAGGTAGGTGTCTCCGTGTGTCACGAAGAAGACGATGCGGGCTCCGATGAGGCTCCAAATCAAGATGAAGGTGCTGTGTTCCACCAGCAGAGTGAAGTTTGCGCGTGCTCGCTTCAGTCGTTCGATGACCAAATAGCTGGAAATCAGTACCGCTGCGACCACAAAGATCCAAAGGGTTTGAATAGAAACAAATCCGGATTCGTACAGGATAGGAATCATAGGTTTTTAACTCACAGATTGTACACCATGGCGGCGTTCAAAAGAACCCCTAATGTGAGTGTTAAAACCGTGGCTCCCTTGGTGTAGCGGAGGTGTTCCAGCATCAAACTCAGCATCACGTGCCAAATGAATACGCTGAGGAGTAAGTTTCGGAGCAATTCAGAGTCCAAAAAGTTGAACTCACCTGGTAATGGGTTCCCACCGGGGATCATTTTTGCGACCAAGTAGTAACTCACAAAGTAAGCACTCAAATAGAATGCGAGCAGCCAACCCAGAAATCCATTCACTTCTTCGGTGATGAGAGGCTCCGGGACGTCTTCGTCGTCCAGTGCTTCTTGTTTTCTTTTTTTGATTAAGGTTTTGAGCTCGTGGTTCAAGCGTTTGGCTTCTTCTTTCAAGCTGAAGAGGCTGGCTCGCGCTTCTTCTTTGGTGGTGGCGGGTGCTGTCCACACGATTTTTCGATAGGTCCAAATCTGACTGTTGAGAGTTTTGATCTTTTGTTGAACAACCCGTTCTTCGTCCGTTGGGATGAAGCGTTCCAAAAAAGTGCCCAATAGTTTAAGAAAGGAGTTTTGGGATCCCGCCCATTTGTTGTGGAGCCCCTCAATGTTTTCGGTGATGGAAAGTTCTGCGGGTTTGGAATGGAGCTCTGCCATCATTTTTTGAGCCTCCAACTTTAAGTGGTCTCGGTTGGCGCTCAACTTCTCTTTGGTCAGAAACAACTCTTGATCCTGTACCTTTTTGAGCAACTCTTCAGAAGTGTGCTCGATGTAGTCCAAATTCGTACTGCTTTTGATGCGGAGCAGTTTATCCACGTACCCTTGAATCAACTTGAGCGATTCGGGTTTCAAGTCGCTGGCAAAGGTGCCGATCAGTTCTTTGATTTTGGCGAGGATGAAATCCACTTTTTTGAGCAACTCTTGGCGCTTCACTTCAAAATCGGCCGTCACTTTCTCTTCTTGCAGCACCGCAGAATCTTTTTTAGCCGCCTGACTTTCGTATTCGGCTTTCAACGCAGCGATTCCTTCTTGTTTGGCTTTGACGCGATCTTCTTCACTGGCGCCGGCGGGTACTACATAGGCCACTTCGAACTGATATTCATCCATGAGGCGCTTGAAGGCCTTGTAGCCGTTTGAGGCTGGGATGGTTCCTAAGACTTTTCGACCGGCTTTGTCGAAGGCTTCGAATTCAAATTTAGGGAGCTCACTGGTGGTTCCAGGTTCTTGAGTGACGGTGGCTACGGGTGTTTCACCGATTTTATCGATCGCTAAAAGCGAGATACCAAAAGTATTCAATTGTTTTCGTGCGTCGTCTTCGGTATTGGCTCCGATGATTCCCGAGAGCTTTTTACCGGACGCATTAACTGCTGTGTACTGAAACTGAGCCATTGGGCGTGGGGATGGCTTTTAACTCCTTGGCGGCTTCGATGAATCCGGCAAAGAGGGGGTGAGGTCGGTGAGGACGGGATAAAAATTCAGGATGAGATTGAGTCCCAATCATGAACGGGTGGTTTTTGAGTTCTGCCATTTCGACCAGATTTCCTTCTTCAAAAAAACCTGAGGCAATCCAATCGCTGCCTTTGAGCTGTTTTACAAAGTCATTGTTGATTTCGTAACGGTGGCGGTGACGTTCCATCACCATGTCTCGATTGTAGAGTTTGTGGGCCAGCGTTCCTTCTTTGAGCATGCAAGGATAAGCGCCCAAACGGAGGGTGGCTCCTTTTTCACGAGCGTGATTTTGCCCGGGCAAAAAATGGATCACGTATTTGCTGGGGTCGAGCTCTTGAGATTCGTCGAATTCTTCGGAAGTGAGCGTGGGGTCTTTGAGTTTTTCGCGAGCGTATTCGATGGTCATGAGCTGGAGCCCGAGGCAAAGTCCCAGGTAAGGAATCTTATTTTCGCGCGCGTATTTGGCGGCCATGATTTTGCCTTCGGTCCCACGGATGCCGAAACCTCCTGGCACTAAGATGCCTTGAGCGGAGCGGAGTTCGTTCCATGTTTCCTCGTCGTTCTCTTGGAGTTTTTCAGCGTCGATCCAATGGAGGTCCAGTTCTTGATCTTGATGATAGCACGCGATTTTGAGGGATTCGATCACAGAAAGGTAAGCGTCGTCGAGGTCGGTGTATTTGCCGACGAGGGCGATGGCCACGGGTTCGCGCTTTGCCAAAATCTTGGAAACCAAAGTTTGCCAGTCTTCTAGCATAGGGCTCACGTTTCCGAGGTGGAGTTTTTCGGCCACCAGTTCGGTGATTTGATATTCGTTGAAGTTGAGTGGCACTTCGTAGATCGACTTCGCAGTCACGGCTGGGATCACGCATTTCACCTCCACGTCACAGAAGAGCGAAATCTTTTTAAGCAAGTCACTGGGAATGTTTTTGTCGGCCCGTGCCAGGATGAGATCGGGCTGAATTCCAATGCCTCGCAACTCGCGGACGGAAGCTTGAGTGGGTTTTGTCTTGAGTTCTTTAGAGGCTTTTAAGTAGGGAAGTAGGGTGAGATGAACAAATAATGTGTTCTCTTTGCCCAGTTCGTGACGCATCTGACGGATGGCTTCTAGATAGGGAAGACCTTCGATGTCTCCGACGGTTCCTCCGATTTCCACCATCACAATTTTGGCTCCGCTTTGTTTGCCGGCTTCTCGGATTCGATTTTTGATGGCTTCCGTGATGTGGGGAACGATTTGAATGGTTCCGCCCAAGTAATCTCCACGGCGTTCTTTTTGTAGGACTTCGGTGTAGATTTTTCCGGTGGTGACGGAAGAAAGCACGCTGAGGTTTTCATCGATGAAACGTTCGTAGTGGCCCAGGTCCAAATCGGTTTCAGCTCCATCGTCTGTGACGAAAACCTCTCCGTGTTGAAAGGGACTCATGGTGCCTGGATCTACGTTCAAATAGGGATCGAGCTTCATGGTGAAGACTTTGAACCCGGCCGATTTCAGAAGTGCGCCGATGGAGGCAGTGGCAATTCCCTTGCCTAAACTCGAACAAACTCCACCCGTGACAAATATGTACTTGGTCGGCATGGCTACAGTATAGCGACTTCAAGACAAGTCGCAACTGAAAAAAACCGAAATTTATTCTTCTGCGACTTCGGCCAAGTAAGCGCGATAGATCATGGCGAGGGCTTCGGCGCGAGTGATGTTGTTGTAAGGTTCAAAAGTGTTGTCTTCGTAACCTTCAATCACGGCGACTTCTTCGGTTTCGTCGTCGTAAGGCACATCCACCATGTCTTCGTTCAGAAGGGCAATGGCGTAGGCGAAGTAATCCTCTTCATCCACGTCTGTGAAGTTGGTTTCAAAACTGTAGGAAGTCAGACCAACGGCGCGGACCACATACAGGGCGAGATCTCCACGAGTGATGGGTGTGTTGGGGTAAAAGGAGTATCCAAAGTCTGCGCTGCGCACCACGTTCGCGTCTTCGGCGATGGCAATGTATTCTTGGGCCCAATCCGCAGAAGTGACGTCTTCGAAGTCTTCTTCCAATCCGCTTACATCTCCTTCGTCTTGTCCGAGGAGAAGGATGTCGATCATCTTTATGGCTTCGGCGCGAGTGACTTCATCGTTGGGGACGAAGAGGGTTTCGTAACGTCCTTGGACCACATCGGCGTTGTACATGCGGCAGACGATGGGCCAAGACCAGTCGCTGTCGATCACGTCAGAGAAAGGTTCTTCACAAACGTAAGTCTCACTCTCGAGAGCCTCCGTGGATTCTTCATCCTCGTCTGCGACATTGGGATCGGTTCCGTTTGCTACTTCGTTGTAGTCGTCGACTCCATCGTCATCGGTGTCGGTGTCATTGGGGTCGGTTCCGTACGTGATGACTTCCTCATAGTCGGTGAGGCCATCATCGTCGGAATCGGTGTCGTTAGGATCAGTTTCGTAAGTGATGACTTCTTCATAGTCGCTGAGGCCGTCACCGTCGATGTCTTCTTCGTTTGGA
>CALRCE010000027.1:4411-15736 GCA_943354505.1 Candidatus Peribacteria bacterium | reverse complement strand
TTCACTTTATCACGCCGGAACGGTTTAACCTGATGAAGTCCCCCCAGCATAGCTGGGGGTTTATTAGTGGTTAATTAAAGCACTATGTCACAACTACGTCAATAGAGTCGTCAAGCGCTTAAAACAAACAGAAATAAGCCGCTCAAAGGTTTAAGACTGTGAAGAGATGGAAAAGCTTACAAGAAAAACTAGACGCACGTCTTAAAAGATGTCGACACCAATATTTTTAGCCTTCAGTTGCCCTTTCTCAATCACCACTTCTCCATTCACAATCGTCGTGACGGGCCAACCCTTCAAAATAAAGTACTCATAAGGGGTCCATCCGCACTTGGAGTGGACGTGTTTTGCGCTGACACTTTTTTTCATTTCCATGTCCACCAAAACCATGTCGGCATCCATACCCACCATCAAACCACCCTTATTTTTCAGCCCAAAAGCCTGCGCTGGGCCTTCACACATCAAGGCGACCACGCGCTCCAAAGTCAGTCGCCCTTCGTCCACTGCATTGAGCATAAGTGGAAGCGAGAATTCCACTCCAGGGACTCCTGCCGGAGCCTCCCACACATCTTGTTCTTTTTCTGCGCGGGTGTGGGGAGCGTGATCGGTTGCAATGCAAGTCACGGTTCCATCCAAAAGAGAACGCCACAAGGCTTCCACGTCCATGATGGTGCGGAGCGGTGGATTCATTTTCAAGAAGGCATCCTCCATATCTTCCATCGTAAAAAAGAGGTGATGAGGCGCCACTTCACAGCTGAGTTTTGGGTTTTTATACGCTCGTACCAACTCCAATTCCGCCTTCGTACTGAGGTGAGCAATGTGTAAACGGTTGCCAATTTTTTTTCGAAGCTCCAAGGCCAACTCCACGGCCTCTCGAGCACATTCTGAACTGCGCACCTTACAATAATCCGAAGGCTCTTCCCCTTTTCGTCCCATATTTTTTTGAATGCAGCCTTCGTGTTCGGCATGAACCACCACCGGCAAATCTCGCGCCTTCGCAATTTTAAAAACTTCCTCCCAATACTCCGGTTCTTCGAGCAAAAGACCACCTGTTGAACTCGCCATGTACAACTTGATTCCCGCAATTCCTTTCATTTTTTTGAGTGCATCCAAATCCTTCGTGGCTCCCGCGAAAAAACCATAATTCACGTGACTTCGCCCATTCACTAGCTTCTTCTTTTCGTCCAAAGCTTTCTGTGAAATCGTGGGAGGATTGGTGTTGGGCATGTCCAATATAGTGGTGACCCCGCCAAAAGCAGCCGCCAAACTGCCGCTCTCAAAATCCTCTTTATCAGTGCCTCCCGGATCTCGAAAGTGCACATGAGGGTCAATCACACCTGGCAGCAAAAACTTCCCACGTCCATCCAGCACTTCATCCGCTTCACTCTCTGGGAACGCCTCCACAATCTTTCCATCCTCAACAAACACATCTCGCACTTTTGTGTTGCGAGACGAGACCACCGAAGCCGACTGGATGATGAGTTTCATAAAAAAATTAGAGCCCAAGAAGGGTCGCCAAAATCGCCATGCGCATCGCCACTCCATAAGTAGGCTGCACAAAGTATTTCGCACGAGGATCGCTGTCCACTTCAGGGCTGATATGATTCACACGAGGCAAAGGGTCAATCACGATCATTTTTTCTTTTGCTTTTGCCATAAGCGCCGGAGTCAAAATGTAAACCCCATTGTATTTGAGATACTCTTCTTCGCTGGCAAACCTTTCCTGTTGAATCCGTGTGTCCGAAAGCACGTCACACTCGCCCATCACACTTTCTAAACTGTCCGTTTCGCTGACTTCAAATCCTTTCTCTCGAAGTTTAGCCACCAAGTCCGCAGGCATTTTCAAGCCCTCAGGGGAGACCAAAAGAAAGCGGATATTTTTAAAGTGCATCAAAAACTCACATTGGGAATGCACCACCCGACTGTTTTTGAGGTCCCCCACCATCGCAACGGTGAAGTCATCGAGTCGTCCCAACTCTTGCTGAATGGTCAAAAGGTCCAGAAGCCCCTGAGTGGGGTGATCACCCGCTCCATCTCCACCGTTGACCACAGGCACAGAACTGCCCTTCGCCAACTCCGCCACACTTCCCATTTCGGGATGGCGCATCGCAATCACATCGGCGTAACTCGAAACCATCTTGGCTGTGTCAAAAAGCGTTTCTCCTTTTTTTGCAGAAGAAGTGGATCCCATGTCGGCATTCGAAATCACCTGTCCACCGAGTCGCAACATGGCCGTTTCAAACGAGAACCGGGTCCGCGTCGAAGGTTCATAAAAAAGCGTAGCCAAAATTTTTCCTTCTGCGAGAGTCAAACGTTTACGATCCCGAACGGTTGGCAAAAATTCCGCCGCTCGCGCCAAAAGACTAAGGATCTGTTCATGACTGAGATCCTGGGATGAAAGAAGGTGTTGCATAGGCGGGTGCCAAGTTCCCACCGATTGTACATCCTCCGAAAACCCACAGCAACACAACAAAATCAAACTTGTTCCTCGTTTTAATTTTCGCTAAACTCCCACCGATATGAACAAACTCACCCTCACCCTCAAAGACGGCACTCAGATCACGGGAGACGCGTTTGGCGCTTTTAAAGAAAGTGAAGGCGAAGTCGTGTTCACCACCGGAATGGTGGGTTACCCCGAAAGTCTCACCGACCCTTCTTTTAAGGATCAAATCTTGGTGCTCACCTTCCCACTCGTGGGAAATTACGGAGTCCCCACCGAAGAACTGGATGAAAACAAGATCAGCAAATTTTTTGAAAGTGCAAAAATCCACCTCAAAGGACTCATCGTCACCGACTACAGCGAAGATTACTTCCACTGGAACGCAGGCAAATCCCTTTCGGATTGGATGGAAGAATACGAAGTGCCCGGCATCACCGGAGTGGACACCCGGGCCCTCACCCAACTGCTCAGAGACAAAGGTTCTCAACCTGGGCAAATTCATCCTGCCGACCAAAAACCTCACGACGATTTTTACGATCCAAACACCGTGAACTTGGTGGCTAAAGTCAGCATCACTCATCCTCAAAGCTACGGCGAAGGTCAAAAACACATCGCCCTGATGGACTGTGGAATGAAACTCAACATTCTGCGCAGCTTCTTGCAACGCGGCGTCAAAGTGACGCGCTTCCCCTGGAACCAAAGCCCTTTTGACTACGAAGAAAAAAACGGAGTGAAATTCGACGGCGTCTTCTTCTCCAACGGGCCCGGCGACCCGGCTAGCCTACCCGAACTCGTAAAAATCATGGAAGAATGCTTCGAGCGCAAAATTCCAACCTTTGGAATTTGTCTAGGCAGTCAAATCATGGGAATCGCTGCAGGAGCCAAAACCTACAAACTCAAATTCGGACACCGCAGTCAGAATCAACCCTGCGTCGAAACACGAACTGGACGCTGCTACATCACTTCTCAAAATCACGGTTTTGCCGTGGACGAAGACACCATCCCTTCCGATTGGGAAATGAGTTTCGCCAACGCCAACGACGGCAGTGTGGAAGGAGTTCGTCATAAAAAATTGCCCTTCTTCTCCGTTCAATTCCATCCTGAAGCAACGCCAGGTCCCACCGACACGGCCTTTCTTTTTGATGAATTCATCGCAATGCTCTAAAATAGGCCCATGCCACGTTATTTTTTCAACGTTCTCCTCCTTGCAATCAGCATCAGCGTGCCGATTGCACTTTCTGTGCAAGAAAATGCACCCGTTGACCTCGCCTCCGTACCAACCTCCGGACAAGAAGAGAGCACCGAAGACCGTGAACCCCTGACTGACATCGCCGGACACTGGGGTGAAACCAGCATCAACAACCTCTACCAAACCTACGTTGTGAACGGTTATGGAGATGGAACCTTCGGCCCCAACGATCCCGTGACTCGATGGCAGTTTCTGACCATCGCACTGAGGGCTTTCAACTACGACACGGCCGGAGCCGAACCTGCAGACTTTGCCTACTCCGTGGGAATCATCAGTGATTTAGACCTTTGGGCCAACCATGGTGACGATCATGTCACTCGGGGTGAAGCTTTAAAAATACTCCTCAACGCCGGGAATTTAGAAATCGGAGACAGCTTGAGTCCCAACTTTACAGACGTGGACATCGTGAACGACTGGTTCGCCGTCTACAGCGCCTTTGGGATGGCTCAAGGCATTGTGACCGGCGACGCCGAAGGGAACTTCAATGGATTGGACAATGTGACCCGCGCAGAAACCTGCACCTTGACAGTGCGCATCATGGAAAGACAGCCTTCCGATATAGAAACATAAAGGGTAGAATCCCGACATGTACATCGGACTCGACCTCGAAACCACCGGCCTCAACCCAAAAACAGACCATATCATTGAAGTGGCCATCATTCTTTTCGACGACGAAAAAATTCTCGAAGAATGGACCACCCTCGTCCGCCCGCCCATCCAAGTCCCCGCCTTCACCACTCACTTGACTGGCATCACCAACGACATGGTCAAAGATGCACCCCTCTTCAAAGACGTGCTCGAAAACATCCGCGAAAAAGTGAAAGACCTCCCCATCATGGGTCACTTCATTTTCTTTGATATAAATTTTTTGAACGAAAATCGAACCGGCCTGCCCAACGTTCAACTGGACAGTTGCCAGCTTGCTCAAGCTTTCATGCACAAAGAAGCGAGCTACAGCCTCGAAGTTTTAGCACAAAAACTTAATATTCCTCAACCAGGCGCTCACCGCGCCATCAACGACGTGCGCGCCAACATCGAACTCATGTGGAAACTCTGCGCCCACGTTCGCGCTTTGAGCAGTGACGAAAAACAAACACTCAGACCGATTCTCAAAAAAAGCCAATGGTCCTGGGCTCCGGTGCTCTTGAATATTTTGGATCAAGCCGTCCGCCCCGAAGACACGCTCATCCAAAACACGGAAAGTGCCAACGCCAGCACGGGCGAAACCCACACCGATTTAAAAAAACTCACGCAAGAAACGGAACCTCCTTTTCTTTGCGAAGAAGGCAGCCACACCACTCAAGACTTGATGGATTACGCCCTTGCTCAAGACGAAAGCAGCCTCCTCGTGCTCCCCTATCTCCAAAATTTACCGAGCCATTCAGACCTCGGCGTGCTCAAACATCCCAATCAATATTTGGACGAAGAACGGCTCGCGCGCTTCATCGAACGAGACATTTTAGACACCGGCTCCACCATGCTCGCCCTCAAAGCCAGCCTCTGGCAAAAGCAAACCGTGAAGGGAGAAAAGGCGGAAATTCGCCTAGTCAAAGACGAGGGCAGTTTGTGGTACGACATCTGCTGCCAAGAAGACGACGCAGGCCGATCGTTCTATAAAAAAGCGCAAGAAAATGCCTTCCAAAAAAAAGTGATCGCCGTCAGCCAGTTGCACTTTTTAAAAGACCGCAGTCGCAAAGAACCTGCCTTGCCTGTGCCTCACAACGTGATCGTTTCTCAGCTAGAGGAACTGGTTCGTACCGTGGAAAGTGCCTGGCACATTCGACTGAGTGAAAGCCGCTTCCTCAGCGACGTGGAACGCTTGCAAAAAGAAAATCCAGAGCATAAAGAAATCCTCGAAAGCCTCTCATCCCGAGTCTCCATTCTCTTCGGTTTTTGCGGAATGTTTTTGCAAAAATACGGCATGCCCGGCGATGTTCGTCACCCCCTTGTGGTGGAGACCTGGCACCTCAACACCAGCGAATGGAACAAAGTCAAAATGTCCGCAGAATCCATCGAAGAAGTCACCGCCGCTTTAGGCAGCCACATGCAAATCACCCCCACTCTCGACGAGTTCAGCAAGTACCTTTCCTACCTCACCAAAATCCTCCGCACCGCCAGTCCCATTTTGTGGCTCACCTGGAGCGCAGACGAACAACCCATCGTGCACTCCTTCCCCGAAAAACCCGCTGATCTTTTTAGAGAACGCGTTTGGAAGGACCTCCCTCGGCTGCACTGCTTCTGCCATCACGGCGACTTAAAAGACAAGTTCGAGTTTCTCAAAAAAGAGCTCGGACTCCCCGAGAACCTCAAAACCATCCAAGCGGAACAAAGCCTCGGCCTCCCCATCGAGTACCCAAAAATGACCATGCGCAGCCCCAACGACACGGCTTACGTCAGCGATGTGGCTCACGAGCTGTCCACACAACTAGACAAGGTGGAAGGCAATTCCATGGTCTTGGTCAACGCTCAGACCGCTTCCGAACAACTCTTCTACAAACTTTCCGACTTTGCCAAAGCCAACAATAAAAAACTCTTCGTGCAATTCATGGGTGGAGGACTCGGCAAAATCGTAAAAATGTCCGAAAACAGCAACGGCCGCAACATCTACGTCGGCAACGAAGACCTCTTCGACCTCCTCGTGAGCGAAGGCATCCCCCTCAGCTTTCTCGCCATGCACCGGCTTCCCTTCAGCAATCCCAAAGATCCCATTCAAATGGGCCGAGCCAAAGCTTACGAAGACGCCTACAAAGGCTACACGCTCCCTCAAGCCGCCCTTCGCTTTCGCAGCATCTTAAACGACTTCCTCGGCAACGAATGGAAAGGCAAACGCATCCTCATCCTCGACCCTCGGATCAAAGACTACGAAGAGTGGTTTTATTAAGCTCTTTTCTTTTCCTCCACAAACCCTCCTTGACCAGCATCACTACCTGCAGGTCGATCTAGCCGCACAGGCAAATCATAATCTGCAAGTGATCCCTCTGCAGCAAGAGCTTTTACAACATCCAATCCAACGACATGAGTCGTATTTGGATCCAAGGGGAAATCAACAAGCCTCCCACCTACAAAAAGGGGAGCACCTTCACCTCCTTCACAGTCAGGATCATCAAGAGTATGTAGACGACTAGTATCCATAGTAGTATTTAACATAGTCTAGTGTGACAGGATAGTGACAAACAGTCAAATTATCGTCGAATCCTTATCTTGACAGGCGTGTCAGCCATTGTCTTCGTTCGAGATTCCACTTGTTTCATTGGTTTAGTCAAACCACCCGCAAACACAAGCAAGCATGTGAATAAATGTGCCGCCTCCTCCACCTCAAGTTTCTCACCTTCAAAAATCCCAAGATCTGCCACGGCCATACGAACCTCTCGCGTCTTCAGGAACACCAACATTCCCTCTTCAAATCCATTTCTTTCTGAAGCACCAACCAATTCGTCACCTGTATCTACACTGTTGACAAAATTGTCTGAACCAAGGCATTCACTTAATCTCGCATCAAATACTCGTCGAATGCGAGTAACGTGGTCACCAGCGGTCTCCAGTAAATGCACCAAAGCAGGAAGAAGCTGCGGCTCCTGTTTATCCACTTCTTCAGCAGAGTGTTCTCTCACCAAGTTTGCGATCATAACGCCTTCCCCATCATCCCTATGATCGAATTTTTCAAAAAATTCTCGGACATCCTTTAAAAGACAAAAGATGTTGGATGCTCCAAGTCCACCAATGTCTCCAATGTAAATCGATCCCGTGGTGGATCCGTCTTCCACACAAAGGACTTCGTACATACGCTCACAGAATGCAAACAAGGTGTGTGCAAGAGTTTGAGCCTCTCTGCCTCTATCCTTCAGATTGACACGATACTGTTTCCTTAAGTTTATAAGATGAACCTTTTTCTCCTCTTGAGTTTGAGGTCTGTGCTGTAAAAGCGCAGCCATCCGTTCTAAACGTCCACAAAATAAATCGATATCGGAACCCAAAAAAGGTTTCAACACATCAGGCGTATTCACAACTTTAATGAATTTCCGAAGCTTCAAAAAGTCTAAATCACTAATAACAGGGAAATCTTGTTGAAGAGTTCCTTTCCTATAAGATTGAAGCACAGCTTGAGATAGAAACGGATCACCTGATGACTCCTCCAAAGTCTCGAAAATACCCTCCCAGGCTGGATCCTCACCATGCTCACGATAAAGATCAAGAAAATCGGGGAAAGATCGCCTCAAATCTTGTTCTAGATACCCCAAGTACTGGCGCCCAGTCACCACAGCCACATTACTACGTCGAGGAATTTTACCAACCAACCTGGCTTTACGTTCAGCCAAACCCGGAATTCTATCCGTTGGAACAGAAAAGGAGTGGGCAATAAATCGACGATCAAAATCAGGATCGTGACGAATTTTTGCTTGATTGGAGATGTGCTCAGATAAAAGCAAATGACGAACACAATCTTTGGTGGTGGGCTTCCCTTCTCCCTCTTTAAAATCCCAAGCACCTACCACTCCAAAGAGCATCTGGGCTTCAAAACCTTCAGCAGGTATTTGATTGCCATGTGTGGCATCAAAAGCGAGAATCAATCGGGTCAACTCCACTTGAAAAAGCTTTTCCTTCTCCTTGAACAAACGGATCGCTTCAGTCTTATCTGCTCCATTGAACTCAGCAGCTTTTAAATTGAGAATGGCCTTTCCACCTTTAGGGTCACGGTCGTGCAATAAAGTAAGCATGGGCTCTCCTGAATCACTAGCGCCAAAGAAAGTACCAACCAGCTCTTGAATTTTTCCGACTAAATCGTCTGCACCCGCTTCCTCATAAAGGTCATTGAGTGCTTTTAAATTTGGACGATTGAGTTTAAAAGAAACGGGCAAATGCTCCTCAGGACACTCTAAAGAAACTTCTCCAAGCAGAAGAGGCAAAACAGGGTGAAGAGTCTTCACCCTAAGGATCAACTCTGCTATAGCCTCATCCATTTCGGGCTCAGAAATTTCTCCCTGTTCCACTCCCATCAAGGTTTCAACCAAGCTAAAATTTCCGGAAATTTTAGGGAAAAGTGCTTGATACTGAGGTGACTCTGCAATCTCAGCACCAGTATTCTTAAAAGGCTGTTTTCCAATATAACCTGGAACACTAGCCGAAAATCGAAACTCTTGAGATGTAAGTGCCATACAAATGTTTTATAACATTAAACGGCAAAACTGTCAAGCATGCTCATCAACTCTGTCTGTAAAACCTGTGAAGCTAATTCCCTCTAACCTGTTTTTCAACCGCAAGACGTTCGCCCTGAAGGTATTTAACCTCATAATCACTAAGGTCTCCCTTGGTCAATTCGGTGCGCAAGAATTCAAGGTATTCCTGAGCAGTCTTGTAGGTGGTTTCACTGGTCTCTTCACAGCTCAAACAAAGAAGTAAACCTTCATTTTTGACATGGTCAAAAGTGAACATCCCACTACGAGCACTGAATTCCATTGCCCGGTCTTCCATCTGAATCTTCACAACAGAAGAAAGTAAGGTGGTGGTGTAGTGCGCATGGAGAGGCAAAATTTGCACTCGTCCATCCTCCGCATCAAAGCTGAGGGATTGCACTTCTCCAGAGAAAACTTCTTTCTCTGGAGTTCGAATGATGAATTTGAAAGATGACATTATTTCTTCGCGTTAGCAGCCTCATGCTTCGCGACAGCATCTTCGATCGAAGGCACCATGTAGAAGTATTGTTCGTCGATGTGGTCATATTTTCCTTCCAAAATTTCCTTGAAAGAACGGACGGTGTCCGCCACCTTGGAATATTGTCCAGGCATGCTGGTGAACTGTTCGGCCACGTAGAAGTTTTGAGAAAGGAATTTTTGAATCTTACGAGCGCGTTGCACCGCCTTCTTGTCGTCTTCGGAAAGTTCATCCATTCCAAGGATCGCAATCACGTCTTGCAAATCTTTGTAACGTTGCAAAATGAGTCGTACTTGAGTCGCAACCCAATAGTGTTCCTCACCCACGATGTCCGCCTTGAGAGCGGTGGACGTAGAATCGAGAGGATCCACGGCAGGGAAAAGACCCATAGAAGCTTGTTTACGAGAAAGCACGATCGTCGCATCCAAGTGCGCGAAGGTCGTCGCAGGAGCGGGATCGGTGAGATCGTCCGCAGGCACGTACACGGCTTGCACGGACGTGATGGACCCCTTCTTTGTGGAAGCAATACGTTCTTGCAAAGCGGCCATGTCTGTTGCAAGGGTAGGTTGATAACCCACGGCGGAAGGCATACGTCCGAGGAGCGCAGACACTTCAGAACCGGCTTGGGTGAAACGGAAGATGTTGTCCACGAACATCAAGATGTCGAGACCTTCATCACGGAATTTTTCAGCAATCGTGAGACCGGTGAGAGCCACACGCATACGAGCTCCTGGAGGTTCGTTCATTTGTCCGAACACCATCGCGAGCTTGTCGATCACTCCACTGTCACGCATTTCTCCGATCAAGTCATTTCCTTCACGACTTCGTTCTCCCACTCCGGCAAACACAGAATATCCTCCGTGACTCATGGCAATGTTGTGAATCAATTCTTGCATGATCACGGTCTTCCCCACTCCGGCTCCTCCGAAGAGGGCCACCTTTCCTCCCTTGATGAAAGGACAGAGCAAGTCCACCACTTTGATTCCCGTTTCAAACAATTCCACTTTAGGATTTTGATCGGTGAACGCAGGAGGCTCCGCATGAATTCCACGCGTTTCGGTGTTCGCAGGAAGAGGCTCTCCTCCATCGATCAAATCTCCAGTGACATTGAACACACGTCCAAGCGCCGCTTTACCAACAGGAACTTGAATCGCTTTTTCGGTGTCCACCACTTCAAGTCCCACGGAAAGACCATCGGTGGTCTTCATGGAAACCGTACGAACAACTCCGTTCCCAAGATGGGCTTGAACTTCAAGCACCACAAGTCCGTTGGGTCCTTCGGTGTGAAGAGCGCTGTACTGAGTCGGCACATGGTCAGGAAAGTACGCGTCCACCACCACACCGATGATGCGGACGATTTTCCCAGTAGGCATTTGTTTCTTGTCTGACATAAGGGGGAATTAAAAGTTTATTATTAAGAGGAAATAGCATCACTCGCTCCAACCAATTCGGCAATTTCTGCCGTGATCGCTTGCTGACGAGCTTTGTTGTATTGAAGAGAAAGAGCGGTCGTGATTTTGTCTGCAGCATCGGTTGCATTTTGCATGGCGAGCATACGGCTGGAATATTCCGAAGCTTTGAGTTCCAAGAATGCCTCCACAAACAAAGAGATGACCGTCTGTTCATGGAGTCTTTGCGCGACTGCTTCTTTGGAAGGTTCGTAAATCATGAGAGGATCGGGCTTTTTGTGTCGTCGTTTTTCACGTTCTTCGGTCCCAATGTTGGTTTCAATCATCTGCGCACTAAAAGGCAAGAAGGTCTTCATCACAGGATAGAACGTAATGGAATTCTTGTAGTGAGGAGCGGCAAAGACCATTTGTCGAACAGCTCCACTGCGCCAAAAATCGAGCAGCGTGTCCACCAACTTAAGCGCTTGGATCGCATTCATCTTTTCGGGCACCGCCACAAAATGTTTCTCCACAGAAATCTCACGATTGCGTGCAAATTCGTAGCCTTTTTTACCGATGGTCACGAGCATGCGCTGATCTTC
>CALRCE010000027.1:0-4401 GCA_943354505.1 Candidatus Peribacteria bacterium | reverse complement strand
GCTGTTCCATTCTTCGGAACGGAACAAAGCATTGATGAGTTTGTTGTTGAGCGGACCACAGAGTCCTTTGTCAGACGTGTAGAGCACGAACAAGACTTTGCCCGTCGTGCGCTCTTCTGTGTACATCGAAGGCACGTGAATATTTTCTTCCAAAAGGCTCATGAGTTCCCACACATAATGACGAGTGGAGAGCGCTCGTTTTTGAAACTGACGCATCTTGCTCGCCGCCACGAGTTGCATGGCTTTGGTGATCTTTCGAGTGTTCTTAACACCGATGATCTTCTTCTTGATTTCGAGGAGAGCTCCAGACATTGAAGTCTATTTAGTTAAAGAATTTAGTAACGATTTCCTTAATTTCTGCATCGATTTCGGGAGTGAGTTCTTTCTTTTCCATCATGGTCTTCACAAGTGCACCATGGTTGGATTCCATGAGTCCGTACAGCGCCTGCATTTTAGGACCAACTTCTTCGGGCTCTAGGGCATCGAGGTAACCCTTGGTCGCGCAGTACAAAATCAGCACTTCTTGCCAAAGGGCGAGAGGACGGTTTTGACCTTGCTTGAGAGCTTCCACCACACGACGTCCACGAGTGAGTTGTTGCTTGGTCGCAGCATCGAGTTCAGAAGCAAATTGAGAGAACGCTTCGAGTTCGTAGTACTGAGCCAAGTCGAGTTTAGCGGTACCAGACACTTTCTTCATGATCTTCGTTTGAGCGGATCCTCCCACACGAGACACAGAGGTTCCCACGTTGATCGCAGGACGAATTCCTTTGTTGAACAATTGAGGTTCCAAGAAGATTTGTCCGTCGGTGATAGAAATCACGTTGGTTGGAATGTAAGCGGAAATATCGGCGGCTTGCGTTTCAATGATCGGCAAAGCCGTGATGGATCCGGCTCCATTGGCATCGTTGAGTTTCGCGGCACGTTCGAGGAGTCGTGAGTGGAGGTAGAACACGTCTCCTGGGTACGCTTCACGTCCTGGAGGACGGCGGAGCAAGAGGGACATTTCACGATACGCCACAGCATGTTTCGAAAGATCGTCGTAAACCACGAGCACGTGCTTTCCTTGAGCCATGAAGTATTCGGCGATCGCCGCTCCGGCGTAAGGCGCGAGGTACTGCATCACCGCAGAGCTTGCGGCAGGGGCAGACACCACGATGGTGTAGTCCAGCGCTCCATGTGAACGGAGCGTTTCCACCACTTGCGCAGTCTTGGATTCACGTTGAGCCACCGCCACATACACACAGATCATGTTTTGATCTTTTTGGTTGATGATGGTGTCGATTGCAATCGTTGTCTTACCTGTTTGACGGTCTCCAATGATGAGTTCACGTTGTCCACGTCCAACGGGGATGAGCGCATCGATCGCCACGATTCCAGTTTGAACCGGTTCGTGAACAGACTTACGCACCATCACGGATGGAGCTTGAGCTTCGTGAGGCATCCACTTGTCCGCTTTGATGGCTCCCTTACCATCCAGCGGCGCACCGAGGGCATCCACCACACGACCCATCATGTCTTCGCTGACAGGCAGCGACATGAATTTGTCTGTGGCTTTAACAAAAAGTCCTTCACGGATACCTTTATCCGCTTGAAGAACAAGAGCGTAAGCGGAATCTTTTTCAAGATTCATGACGAGCGCTTCTGCGTTCACGCTTTCGATCTTCACCACCTCATTCATTTTGAGGTTGGAAAGACCTTTGATATGAATCACACCATCCTTGTAGGATTGAATGACTCCGAGCCCGCTTTCGGCGGCATTTGCCCCATCGGACGACTCAGAGAGAGCCGATTCAACGGTGGCGAGAAAGTTATGAAGGTTGTCTTTTGACATAAGGGAGAATTTAAGAAACCGTTTTTAAAGAAGTAAGTTTAGCAATGCGAGAGAGCCAAGAGTGATCCATCGAAGTTCCGTTCACAAAGACACGGAACCCCCCGATGAGCCCACGATTCACCTGGAACACAGGGAATGAATGGGGATGTTTTTCGAGCAAGACTTTGCGAATCTCTTTTTTGAGCTCGCTGTCCATGTCTCGAGGAGCTTGAACCAAAACCATGTCCGCTCCATTCACCAGCTGCGCGAGTTCCGTGAGAATTCCAGCCACCTCCTGGTAAGAGTTGGTGATCAAGAATTCGCGGAGCGCATCTGCAATACGATTGTCGCTTTCGATGATCTTCCTAATGTCGACAACACGTGTCTCATAAGGAAGCAAATAAAAGCGACCGGACAACTCGTCCACTTTAGCGGCAAACGTGACAGTGAAAAATTCTGTCAGTGCCTTGAAAAAAGCGTTGCCCTTGAGGGGGAGTTGAGCCCAAGGAGTGCCATTGAGCATGGAAGTCACGATCTTCAGATCTTTGAAAAAATGTTCTCCAGAGATCTGAGTGAGATAGTGCTTGAATGCCGCAGGAACCTTGAGGTTCGCAAGCTTTTCTTCGCGCACTTCATGCGCAAGTTCAAAGAAATCTTTGTGCTTGGCCAGGAAGTGCACGAGTTCGTAAAGCAGTGCTGTAAGAAAAGAGTTGATCATTATTATTTATACTGTTTCCAAGCATCCTTAATGCTGTCCTGAATAACTTGCTCAGGCACTTTGTGCTGAACAATTTCCAAAATGATTTTCTTCATCAAATTGAGAAGATCAGCCTCCACCTCTTTGACCATCGTTGCCTTGTGAGCTTCGATGTCGGCTTCAGCTTTTTGCATCATTTCAGTGCGAGTAGCCGCCATGTCCGCTTCAAGCTGAACACGTTTCTCTTCTGCAAATTTGCGAAGGGCTTCGCGTTCTTTTTTGAGTTCTGTCTCAAAATGAACTTGAGCGTTGTTGGCCTCCTCAGACTTTTTATCCAGTTCTTCTTTGAGCAAACGCGCCTCATCCACACTGTCCGAAATTTGCTTTCGGCGTTCATCAATGAACTTGAGGAGAGGCTTGTAGAGCACAAAGACGAGAACACCCAGCAAAACACCGGTGTTCACGACGTAAATGAGGATGCTCAGGGGATCGATCCCGAGTTTAAGTAGTCCTTCCATAGAAGATGGAATCGCTTACGCGATAGTTAAAGAACGAAGAGAATAATCAAGGAAATGAGGAAACAATACACACCAAGGGATTCAATGAACGCCATGGCGATCAGCATGTTGCTGAACATTTTCCCACTCATTTCAGGGTTGCGACTGACCGCTTCCATGGTCTTTCCGGCAACGTGTCCTTCTCCAAGAGCTGGCCCGAGCAGTCCAACTCCCACACAGAGAGCGGCCGCGAGCATTTTCATCATTTCTGCATCCATAATAGTAATGGGTTAAGGGTATAAAGTGATGAATGAAAAAAGTTTTTGTTTTTTATTTTAGTGATTGTGAGTCGCGTGCACCAGATTATTGGAAATGAAAATCGTAGACAAGAGGGCAAATACAAACGCTTGAATGAGTCCTGCAAAAGAGGCCAATAAAATGAAAGGCATAGGCACAATGAACTGAGTTGCGAACATGAGTCCAGAAATCACCACAATCACCACTTCCCCGGCGATGATGTTCCCAAACAAACGAGTTCCGAGTGAAATGACTTTCACAAAGTCGCCGAGTATTTCCAAAAGACCGAGAAATAAATCAACAAAGGCTTCAAAGAGTTGAGAGAGCGGCTTTTTGCCTCGGATAATATCGATGATCCCGCCCACTCTGAAATAAGTTAAAAGGTGACCAACCGGTGAAGCCGTAAAAGCAATGAAGTGAGCCGCAAACATCGTGATGAGAGCAAGGGCCACGGTCAAACTGTAATCGGTTGTGGGGGTTCGCATGAAGTGTCCATGCTCGGTCACCACACTGCCAACCAAAGGAAGCAAAATAAATTGATTTGCAACCAGCACAAACATAAACAGCGTCACAATAAGAGGAACGATTTTTCGTGCTCGTTTGTCGCCCACTGCTTCTTCAAGACGCGTATAGAATTCTTCAAAGACCAACTCAAAAACCACTTGCAAACGAGAAGGGACAACACCCGCACGGAAACGAACCGCGAGTGCAAAAATCAAAACCAAAACGGTGGTCACACAAGTAGCAACCATAGTGTTCGTAACCGTGAAGTCCCCAATATTAAAAGCGGGTTCAGCCGCTAACTGGATGTGTTCTCCGCCCTCTTCTTCGTGGACAGTTTCCGTGATTGGAGTGGTTTCTGTAGTCATCAGTTGAAAGGATTCTTTTTAATATAGTCTTGCATGGATTTAACCACCAAGAATTGAGAAAGAGGAAGAGAAAAAATCAAGGCCACCCCCGAAATGATGGGCCATGTTCCAAAATATTGATCCAAAAAATAAGCAGGCCCAACCATTAATGCAATGCTGAGAATGATACAAAGCAAAACACGAGTGGTGATTTGAGAGTAACGACTCCAAGCACTAAGCATGAATGCGGGT
>CALRCE010000026.1 GCA_943354505.1 Candidatus Peribacteria bacterium | reverse complement strand
CATCCTACTCTTTGTCGAGTGCCAATCGGACCCCGAATTCACCCAAGAACACTCCACTTCATACCCGACTGTCGAAACAAGCCAAGAAGACACACAAACTTCTGCCGAAATAGAATGGAAGACCTACATCAGCTCAAACTATGGATTTTCTTTTGAATACCCCGAGACTTGGACGCTGGAAGAAGACACCCACGCCAGGCCCTACGTGCTATTGACCTCACCAGAACGCTTGGAGGCCGGCAAAGGGACAGAAGGAGATCAAATGATCCTGATCGATGCAAAGATTCGTGTGTACCCCAGCAATAAGGATTTGCCAAACAACACGATGGGACTGAGTTTTGACCAATGGATGGCTTCCGAGAACACCTACTTAAATGAAGCACACGTGTCTGAAACCACTATTTCAGGGGAAAGTGGCTATCTCTTTACAGACGTCAGCTCCTTCGACGGGACTCCATACACATTTGCGATGGTGGAACACAACGGAAAAATCTACGAACTCAACTTGAATGTTGCAGGGGCAAAAGATCACTTGACCGAAAGAACTCACATATTCAGCAGCTTCCAATTTGTGGGCTCGGAAACTTCTTTCGAAGAATACACAGGTACAATCACTGGTGACTCTGTGACTTGTGAAGACGAAGCCTGTATCTACACCAAGTTTGAGGCCTGCGAAGCATCCACATTCTCCGCAGACATGGGTTTTGCGGCCATCACCTACGAAATCTTCGGGCCCAAAGACGGAGGTTGCGAAATGAGCCTGGTCTACACCAAAAATCCAAACCCAGACTGGGTCGACCAACCCATGACCTGCATTTTCGACAACACTCAAGACTTCCAAACCGCAGTGGGTGAACAATTGGCAGCTGCCCCAGGCTCTGAAGCAAGCACCTGCAGTGGACCTCTTGTAGAAGTGCTAGCCAACCTCTAACAGATCACGTTGGACACTAGAAAACCCCACTCTCGTGGGGCTGTCTAGACTCTGGCAAAGCCAAAGCGAGGGAAGACTATTTTACAGTCTCTTCTGTTGTCGTGTCAGTCGTTACGTCCATTCCTCCTGCAGTAGGAGCAGTGGTGTCGGTCATGGTTTCCTCAGTAGTACCTTCTTCAGTGGTGGTACCTTCTTCGGTAGTGCTGCTGCATCCAGCAAGCATGAGAGCCATAACTCCGAAAGACGCAAGAAGCATTTGCATGAAGCGTTTCATGGTTAGCGTGTTAAAGAATAAAACTGGTGAAAAGTCTAGACGCGCCTTTCTACCTTGTAAACAGATAGCGCACAAACTACCGTTGCCTAAACGTTAAAATTGACGGCTATTTGTCTTCCCCCTATGCTCTGGACATGCAAAAAACACTCGTCCAAAACAGAAGGGCACGCTTCGATTATGAGATTCTAGAGCGCTTTGAAGCAGGTATTGTCTTAAAAGGACACGAGGTGAAGTCTGTAAAACAGGGCGGTGCTCATTTCACAGGTGCTTACATCAGCATCAGTGGCGGTGAAGCCTGGCTCCAACACTTCCACATCGCTCCTTATGAACACGCCACCTTGGACGGATACAATCCTGAGCAAACACGAAAATTGCTGCTCCACAAAAAAGAGTTGTTCAAAATCGCTAGCGCCTTGGACACCAAGGGTGTTACCGTGATTCCGCTCGAATGTGGCTTGGACAAGGGAAGAGTGAAGATCCAGCTCGCCATCGCTCAAGGCAAAAAACTCTACGACAAACGCGACACGATTAAAAAACGCGACCTTAAACGTCACATCGAAACTTCTCTTCGCGATTAACTCCCTCCCATGACCACGCAAAACAGCCTCTACGCCGCCCTGATTCAAGAATTGCACCACTATGCAAAAGAGAACCAGCACCAGCGCATCGTGCTCGGACTTTCCGGCGGACTGACCAGCGCCGTGGCCTTGTGCTTAGCCGTACGTGCCTTCGGTCCAAAAAATGTGACCTCCCTCTTACTCCCCGAAATGGGAATCACTCCTCACGACGACATCGATCACGCCCGTGCCCTCGCTCAACACTTTGGCTGCACGGTGCACTATCAACCCATCAACAACTTTTTAGTGGATCACCACTTTGTGAGTTGGGAAAAGGGTGAAGAAGCCTTTGAAAAGCTCAAAGCCCGCGTCCGCAGCAATCTCATCCATCACTACGCCGAAAGCATGAACGCCATGGTGCTCGGAACCGCCTGCAAAAGCGACCTACTCCTCGGCCTTGGAACACGTGACGGCGAATTCACCGGCGAACTCCACGTGCTCGGCGACCTCTACAAGACCGATGTGACCGAACTCGGTCGGTGGATAGGTCTACCCGAAGAACTCTTTGAAAAAACTCCTTCCCGAAACCTACACCCCAACCAAACCGACGAAGACGATCTCAGCGGCCCTTGGGCCAAAGTGGATGAAATCCTCAAAAAACTCGCCGAAGGCGGAGACCCCGGCTCACTGATCCAAAAAGGATTGGACTCCCTGCTCGTCCACAAAATCGTCCGCCTCCTCGAACAAAACGAAGGCGGCATGAAAGAAGTGCTCGTCGTCGACACCAGCCGCATTTCCGAATCCATCAGCAAAGCTCGCGAAGTGGAAGCACAGACCTTGCTTTAATAGTTAAGCCAAACGAAGACTTTCTTTGACCACAGTCATAGGGTCAACCTTTTCGCCATTCTTCTCTACCTCTAAATGCAAATGAGAAGCTGTCTTCAAAGTACCCGTATCACCTATTTTTGCAAAACATGTTCCTGGCTCCAAAAGATCTCCTTCCTCAAAAGGAGGCCGCTCATCCAAGTGAAGACAGGCATAAACAGTTTCTGGATGCTCAGGATCAAATAAGTGGATTGAATTTCCGCCTCCCTCCGAATATCCGGTGGACTTCACCTGCAAAGGAACCCTGGCATACAACGGTAAGTGTT
Organism: Candidatus Peribacteria bacterium; assembly: GCA_943354505.1. Taxonomy (GTDB): domain Bacteria; phylum Patescibacteriota; class Gracilibacteria; order UBA1369; family 2-02-FULL-48-14. The sequence goes on along the minus strand of CALRCE010000026.1, from coordinate 13,277 downwards.
CGTCGTCTTGACCACTGCCATAGTTGAGATCCAAACCTTCATGAAATCGTTCTTCCTTTGCAACGGGATGGAATCGATCCCCAAAGGGAGACGAAAGATGCAAAGGGAAGCCTTTCGCCGTAGAAATGGGTGCGTCCTGATACTCCAACTCTTCCACAGGAAGCTTCTCGGGCCAGGAGCTGGGAAGTTCCTTAGGCGTTTGCCCTTCGACGACTGCCTCACCCTCTTTCTTAGGATCCTTTTTCTTCTTGCCAATCCCATCAAATAAATCTTTAAAGATTTCCGCCAAACCCGCACCCAACTCTGCAAGGTCCGCCCAAAAGCCTTCCGCTATTTCCCCGTCTTCTCCCGTATTTTTTTTGAGAGAAGTTTCTATTTTAGCTTTGGTTGCAGCATCCACTGGGGATTCACCGGCTTTGGCAGCCGCACCCACTGCGGTGCCCACCACGTCCTCCAACAAACCAGAAGTTTGTTCCGTAGTACCCGCTTTAACTCCAGCATTCCCAACTTCATGCTTTGCTTCAACTTTGGCCTTCTCCGCTTCTTGCCTTGCCTTCAATTGATCTGCCGCCGTTGGAGCTTTCACCGGCTCTACGGGCGCAGGCGTTTGACCTTCACTGGGTGCAGCCTTTGCCGCTTCCGCAGAAGGAGGAGGTGTGTCGAGTTTTGGACCTTCTTTAGCAGCCATAAATAAGATTAAGCGACCTTAGTCGTTTCCTTAGGAACTTGAACGCGTTGAACGGGCATTTTATTGAAATCGATCTCACGACGATTGGGCAGTTTGCCAGGGCCGGGAAAACTGAGCACCCATCCCTTCCCCGTGGACTCGTCGTAGCTCTCCAAAATTCCACTATGATCTCCGTATTTATCGGAACCATTTGAGTTGTGATAATAAAGCCAAGCTCCCGGAATCATCATGTTTGTATCGAAAGAACCAATGTTGCCATAGTGATCGACAGCAAAGAGCACTTTCCCAGGTTCAATTCCAGCAGCCTTATAAATTTTATTCACCCAATCCCAACAGTGCTCTCCAGACAAATTGTCTTTCATTGCAATGGAAGAGAGAGCCGCTTGAACCACACGTTCTCCTTGATCTTTGATCCCAGAAAAATCCAGTTGGTTGAACCGAACTTTCTTTCCACCCAAATCTAAACTAGGCGCCTTTCCTTTTTCCACGGTCACCATTTTCTCAAGATCCACTTCTTCCCCCTCTTTAACAGGATCCATTTGGAACAGGCTGCGAATAAAATTCACCACCGCGGTTGCCTGTTTGGCCTCCATTTGAGAAGGAGTGAGACTGGCTTCAGGGTCGGTGTCAAAGGCCTTGGCAATCTCATCCAAACTTTTGATCATGCCTTCGTGTTCATTCAGCTTGGCATCCGCACCCTTTCGAGCTCCACCCAAAACTTCTTTAGCCAAACGCGCCAAACCCGAAACTATGCTTTCTCCACCCGATTCCGGAAGTTTAGGGGTGTCCATAGTTAAGCAATGGGTTCAGAAGAAGTGGGCTCTGTCTCTTGTAGGGAGCCTCCATAGGGTTTAAGTACGGCTTCCGCTTTTTGAACATAATTAGGATCAGTGGCGTAACCTCCTTTAATCACTTCTGTTAAGAACCGTTTAGGGTCATCTTTGTGATCAAAAGCAGCCTTATAGCGTTCAGAAGTCGAAAGCATTTTGCCATAATCCATAAAAGAATCTCTCAAACTAGGATACGAACGGAACTTTGCATATTCTCGAACATCAGTTCCATCACGATGTTCGGTGGTCTCCATAGAGACGTATTCGGCAGAATTATTTGACCCTAGCTTCATCCCAAAACAATTACAGGCATTCTGAGTCAGGCCGCTCTGACCATGACCCGATTCTAAGAGTGCTTGAGCCAAAGTAACTTGACGGGGAACTCCATATTTTTCTTCCACTTCTTTTGCCAATCGCTCGGCAACATTAAAAAAGTTTCGCTTAGGATCTGATCCCTCTGCCAAACCAAATTCTGCAAGCAGTGTTTTTAAACTTTCAGAATAAGCCTTGGAGCTCCTTTCTTCATCGCTCAAGGTGTCCGTCCCCTTCCCTTCGTCCGCATCTTCATCTTTATCTTCGTCCGAATCAACACCGGCCTCTGCTTTTTTACTATCCTTAGAAAACCACCCTTTAAGCGCAAAAACGGCAGTCGCAAAAAGTGCAGAGGTCATGCTCGCATCAGGATTTTCCTTCGAGAATTTATTGAAATATGCGACGACAGCACCGAAACCAGTACTTTCATCTTCTTTGTCTTCATCCTTTACCCCGTCTTTCTCCTTCTTTTCATCTTTATCATCCGCGTCCACATCAGGATCAGTGCCTCGAGCAGAGGCTTTGTCCTCATCCTCTTCTGAACGGTCTTCGATTCCACCTTTCTCGGCTGCCTTAGTAACCACATGTTCATTCGACTTCTGTTCCAAACCAGAAAGATCCGCATCCGCTTTTTTTTGAGCAGATGTTTTTTCTGTTTTAGCAGGCTGAACCACCTCAGAACCAGAAGCAGGCACATTTTGCGCCTCAGCCCCCTCCTTTACAGGTGGGGTTTGGTCTTTTGTTCCGTCAGCTGTTTCTCCAGGTTTAGCCATACGTTTATTAAAATCTATAAATTATACCATTTTTCAGAAGATTTTTCCAGAGTCATCTGCTAGAATTTCGCTACCGTTAAAACGCATGATTCATCCTCACATTTTTCGAGCCTACGACATCCGTGGCATTGCACATAAGCCGCAGCCGGGAAACGACCCCGATTTGACCCCCGAAAGCATCCGAGAAATCGCCAAAGCGACGGGAACCTATTTAAAGCGTCGCTACGGAACCAAACTGGCTTTGGGCTACGACTGCCGCCTGAGCACCCCAGAACTCTCCGCAGCCTTCCTGGAAGGGCTTCAGGAGGTGGGGATGGACGTGACCGTGCTTGGACTGGTGAGCACCCCCATGCTGTATTTTGCCGTGGCTCACCTCAGTTTCGACGGAGGCGTGATGATCACGGCCAGCCACAATCCTAAAGAATACAACGGCGTGAAGATTGTGGGACCCAAAGCACATTCCATTTGCGGAGATGAACTTCAGGTTATTTTGAAGATGATTCAAACGCAGGATTATGATTTGGGCCAAGAAAAAGTCCCCAGCAAAACTCTCGACCTTTTCCCCATCTACAAAGAAAAGCTCGTCAGTCTCGTGCATTTACAGCGCCCACTCAAAGTGGTTTTGGATGCCGCGAATGGAGCCACCGCCGACTTCGTGAAACCCCTTTTCGAAGCCTTGGGCTGCCAAGTCACCTGCCTGTTCAACACGCCCGATGGCAATTTTCCCAACCACGAAGCCAACCCCGAAGAACTGAGCAACATGCAAGATTTGATTCGCGCCGTGAAAGAAACGGGAGCGGACCTCGGCCTCGGTTTTGACGGCGACGGAGACCGCGTGGGGGTCATCGACGAAAAAGGCAGACATTACAGCGCCGACTTGCTGCTTTTGCAACTCGCCCGCGATCTGCTCAAGCGAAATCCACGGGCAAAAATCGTCTTCGACGCCAAAACCTCCCAAGTGGTCATCGACGACATCGCGGCTCACGGCGGAGTTCCGCTCATGGCGAAAACGGGTCACTCCTTCATTGAAACCAAACTGCGTGAAGAGGGCGCGCTCCTGGGCGGCGAAATCAGCGGTCACCTCTTTTTTTCAGAAAACTACTACGGCTTCGACGACGCATTCCTCGGCGGAGCGCGCCTCCTCGAATTGCTTTCCAAAACTTCGGCTCCTTTCTCTGAACTCTACAAAGACGTTCCCGTCACGGCCTGCACCCCCGAGTTCAAATCCCCCTGCCCCGACGATAAAAAATTCGCGATCGTGGACCAAATCACCAAAAATCTCACGCAAAAATACGACTGCATCACCCTCGACGGCGTGCGCGTGAACTTCGACAAACTGTCTTGGGGTGCCGTGCGTTGCAGCAACACTTCCCCGAACCTCACGCTGCGCTTTGAAGCCCCCACGGAGGCCCGCCTCAAAGAAATCATCAACTTGATGCTCGAAGAGCTCATCAAGTATCCTGAAATCGACCTCTGGTGGAGCGCTCCTTACAAAAACTAGTCCATGGATCTCACGACCCTCATCACAGGAATTCTCCTTGCGCTCGCGCTGCTCGGCTTTGGATTTTATGCCCTTTTGGCCGTTCGCCACGCCGCTCATTTTCGCTATTTGAGCGTACGCACCATCTACCTCACGATTTTCTTCGTGGGGGTGAGTGCGGTACTAGTAGCGGGCTGCCTGTTCGTCTACTCCAGCATCCTCCTGAACTAGCAGACCATCTCAAAATTTGAGATGGTCTTTTTCATCAGTTCTGTGAACGGAAGATCGGCAAGCTGTCAGCCGGAGCGTATTCAAGGATGAAAGAACTATGATCGGTAGGATCCCCGTACTCTGAAGAAAGATGTTCCCCTTCATTACAACGACTGGGCACCATAGAAGTGTCTGGAAGACCAGCGCTCGTCAAAGGGTAACAGAGGCGGAATTGGCGAATCATGTTGAGGTCGTGTTCACGAGCAAGATCGTAGTTGGTGGTCGTGGTTCCGTCTCCTAAGTCATAGATTCCATCCCCATCGGTATTGTCTGCTCCATTCACGGTGTTCCGAGAAACAAGGGATCCATTCAAATAGAGTTGATGGAGCAAAGTGTTGATACGAGCCTCATCACTGATCCAAGATCCTTCGTCCTCGTAAGTCGTGACTCCATCGTAGCTGTAGAAGCCTCCATCTAAAAAGAAGTTGGCGTACAAATCCGTCACATCAGGGGCAATGTAAACGTTTCCGCCCACCTCGTTGCTTCGCAAAGCAATCACTCCCAAACGTCCTCCTATAATGTCTCCATTGATGTACACATTGCCTCCGATCACCACCAAGGTTTTGTCACTGAAAGCCGTGGATCCATCAATCGTCACATCTCCTTCAGCCACCACCAGCCTTCCATTCATAAGTTCAACCAAACCGGAGCTGGGTTCCATACTGCTATCCAGCGTGCCACTGGAAGCGGTTTGGCCCAACATATAACGGACGACCTGTGCATACATTTTATTCCGGGTTTTGATGGTTTCTGTGCTTCCCAAAACAGAGATACTATCGGTGTCCGTGAGAACCGTTTCGTCGTTCAAAGCAGAGTTGATCGCACCCAAAACTTCCATAGGGTGATCGGTGGGATCATCGTGACGATCCACAATGTCGAGATAAGCCGTGTAGTAACAAGAGTCGTAGTTGTCTGTAATGAGATCACAAACCCACTGTTCTGCCGTAGGATTGCTCACCGTATTGGTGGGTGAACCTGAAGGGGTATAGCCCTGGCAAGCCGCATTCTTCTGACCGTATCCCATGGTATAAGCAGCAGTCCCGACGATAGAGTAGGTGGTGCCATAAGATCCGGCACCGAGCGTGTCCGTTCTACGTCCACAGTCCGGTGTCGTTCCAGAATCGGCTGTATCCAGGATCAAGAATCGGTCATTAATACTGGGATCCGACGCACTATTGTCTCCATCCAACTGATAATAAATGTCAAAACCCGGCTTAATGGTCACTCCCGAGCTTTGCGCTGCATCCGAGGTCGGACGCAAGGTTGCAGTCGTACTGAGCGTCATGGCTTTGGCCATGTCCGAAGAAATTTGCGTGTGCTCTTCTCCATCATAAATAGCCACGAACTTAGTGGCTGTATAACGAGGCTTAAAGGGGATGAAAAGGCCATCTTCAATCCCATCTTCATCGTAGTCTCCATTATAACTAGGAGTGTAGTAGTAGGCCGTATAAGCCGCGTATTGAATTTCTTCAATCGTTCCGTCGTCCGTGCTCACGGAATAATTCCGGTCAGACTCAAAAGTGAAGGTCATGCCCAAATACTCCAAGCCCACTAAGTTTCGCACATTCGTTCGGTCGTAGAAAACATCGTCTTTGTCGTAAATGCTTCCACTGGGATAGGGACACTTTTTTTGAGTGGCCACTCCATCCACTTCGTACCACTGATCGTGGTAAATCCATCGACAACCGGCACGGTCGGTGTAGTTTTCGAATGCAAGATCCGAATCGGTGTTGAGCCCAACCATATCTGAGGTGGGAGATTTGGAGTAAACGAACGCATTCGCGCTCCAAGAACCGTCGTCTTCCGTCATCGAACAGTAATCCGCTGAAGCGTCTGTGCAACCCTCCGCAAAATTGTAGTTCGAAACACTCGTAGCGGTTCCACTGTCTTCAATTTGATTCGTAAAGACCTGACCAATGGTGGAAGGGCTCAAAGTCAAAGTTCCGGTGGTGAAATCGCTTTCATCCAAAAACTCACCCGCCGTTGCATCCCAAAACTGCACACGCACGCGCCAATAGTCATAGTTATCCGCCATAGGCGTCGTTTCAGCGTCCACATCATCGGGGCCCAGTTCCGTATCACTCGCTAAAACGTCCACATAGACTTCAATATCGTGAGGGGCAAGTTCCATGGTCAAATTTCGGAAGGAAATGAATCCAAGGTCGTCGTTCCACGCATAACCAGTTAAGACGCCTGTATCTAAATTTGTTTTTACACGATAAGAAGCACTGGTGACCGACCCGGACGAACAGTCTCCTCCAACACCTGCACACGTCCAATCGAACCAAACCCAACGACTGGTGCCAGAGTAACTGGCATCCGTAATGTATCCGTAACCAGACCAGCGCCCTGTCGTTTGATCCACCACCGTTTGGTACGTGTCGCCCACCAAATCAATGTTATAAGTATAAGTCGTCGCAAGAGCATATTCGACTTGGACCACAGAATCCCTGTCGGACAAAAGTGACGTGACTGGATAGTCGTGTTCATAAAAATATCCGCTCGCATCTGCGCACCCTTGATCCGTATCAGGGCTTACCCCATCCGCATCAATACTGATGTGATTATAAGCGGTAGAAGTTCCTTCCACAAACCCACAAGGGTCACCAGACGCAAACCCATCCGTATCGTCGGGAGAGTCGTCAAAGATCGAAGCAGCAGCACTTTGCGTGTGCGAGAAACTAAGGCCTGAAACGGTCAAAACCGTCAAAAGCAAGACAAGAAAGGAGTTTTTTTTCATTTGGGCGTGAAAATGGATGATTGCAGTCTAGCAAAACATCAGGTCTGCACGCTAGTCTTTCTTCTTCGATTTAGGCCTGGCCTTTTTCGTCCCACCCTTGGCTGTCGTTTTTTCTGATCCCTCTGCCTTTTCTACAGCAGCGGCTTTGAGCTCTGCCGCATGCTCCGTGCTCGTGGGTTTCTCCCAAAGGGCAAACTTACACTTCGGGAAACGGTTGCAACCATAGAAAGGCTTTCCGCCGCGTTTGGTGTGTCGTTCCACCAATTCACCTTCTTTGCACTCGGGGCACTTCACCCCAATGGTCTTCAAAATCGCCTTGCTCGTTTTACAAGTCGGATAGTCGGTACAAGCCAAGTAGGTTCCAAACCGTCCGTTTTTAACCTCCATCGGCTTACCACACTTTTCACATTTTTCATTCGCATACTTCACTTTCAACTCCTCCATAGCTTTTTCTTTTTCGGGATCGGGCGCCGCCGCTGCCCCGCCTTCCATAGGCTTGGCGTTTTTACACTCCGGAAAGTTGGTGCACGAAAGGAATTTTCCAAATCGTCCAAACTTCACCTCCATAGGATTTCCGCACAGCTCACAAATTTCGGCCGTTTTTTCCGTGATCACATCGGCTTTGTTGATGCTCTTCATTTTTTCTTCGACACTGTCGTGGAAAGGTTCGTAAAATTCACGGATTTCGGACTGCCATTTCTCGTGCCCTTCTTCAATTTGATCGAGCATGTCTTCCATTTTCACGGTGAACTGGTAGTCCATGATTTGCGGAAAGTGTTCCACCAAAAAGTCGTTCACCAAAAACCCGATGTCGGTGGGCATGAGTTGCTTCTTCTCAGCCTGGATATAACCGCGCGTTTGCACCGTTGAAATGGTCGGTGCATAAGTAGATGGACGTCCTATCCCTTCGGCTTCCAACTTTTTAACCAAACTCGCTTCAGTGTAACGAGCAGGAGGTTTTGTGAAGTGCTGTTCTGGCACATAACGTTTGAGCGCAGGTTTTTCACCCACCGTGAGAGGGGGGAGACGTTTCTCACCGTCTTCAGAATCCTCTTCTTCATCGTCATGACCTTCCATGTACACTTGCATAAATCCTGCGAATTTCACGGTCTGACCCGTGGCACGGAAAGTGTAGTCTTTCACATCGATGTCCGCCCCCACTTGCTCCAAAAGTGCGGGCGCCATCTGGCAAGCTAGGGTGCGCTTCCAAATCAGTTCATAAAGTCGAAGCTCGTCTCTCGATAAAAACTTTTCCAAAGCCTCAGGCCTTCGGGACAAATCCGTGGGACGAACCGCTTCGTGCGCTTCTTGGGCTCCTTTCTTTCCTTTATAAAGTCGAGGGGTATCGAGAGCAAATTGTTTTCCAAAATGAGCACTCACCACCTCTTTAGCTTGAGCCAAAGCCAGTGGAGACAAGTTCACCGAATCCGTACGCATATAAGTGATCAACCCTTCATGCCCCGTATCCAGTTCGACTCCTTCATAAAGATGCTGAGCAACCATCATGGTCTTCTTCACAGAGAATCCCAATTTGCGAGAGGCCTCTTGTTGCAAAGTCGAGGTCGTGAACGGAGCGGCCGGATTGCGAGTCAGGTCTTTGGCTTCCACACTCTTCACTTCAAAGTGTCCACCCTTCACTTCTTCCAAAACTTTATTGGTGGAAGCTTCGTCTTTCAGCTCGATCGGTTTTCCTTTGTGCTTGGTGAGTTTAGCTTCGAACAGTTCGTCGCCCTTTTCGGCCGTGAGCTCCGCAATCAAAGACCAATATTCTTCCGCTTTGAAGGCTTGGATTTCGCGTTCGCGTTCCACCACCAATCGCACGGCCACACTTTGCACCCGCCCAGCCGAAAGTCCGTATTTGATCTTCTTCCATAATAAAGGAGAAAGTTCGTAGCCCACAAGCCTGTCCAGAATACGACGCGCTTGCTGCGCATCCACTAAATGTTTATCGATGCTGCGAGGGCTGGCCACGGCTTCGAGAATCGCGGGCTTGGTGATTTCGTGAAACACGATGCGCTTCAAGTCTTTGCGTTCGCTCAAATCCAAGGCCTCCACCAAATGCCATCCAATGGCCTCCCCTTCGCGATCTTCATCCGTCGCGATGTAAACGGTGGTCTTGGGTCCGATTTTCTTTTTCAAGTCATCCACCACTTTCTTTTTATCTTTGGAAACCAAGTAGCTCGGCTCAAAATTGTGCTTCACATCAATGCCCATTTTTGTCTTGGGCAAATCTCGCACGTGCCCAAACGAAGCCATCACCGTAAAATCCGATCCCAAAACTTTGGAAATGGTTTGGATCTTCCCGGGAGATTCTACGATCACCAGATTTTTGACGGCCATAATTGTGACTTAGCGTGGACCCACCATAAAAACTTTCTTTGGAAATTGCAAACGAATCACTCCACGACCCACTATCCTATAAAGAAAACCGGAAGTTCAGCAAAAGGATGTGATGCAAGGAAACAACGAATGCCCTGCGGAGCCGTACAACCTGATACGGTGACAAAGGGCTGAGACAGTTGACGCAGCAGCACGCCTTTTGCTGAACTTCCGAAAGCTTTTTTTCGCTTGTCTTAAAGCCCAACCGACATATAATAGACGGGATTTATACCTAATCCACCGCCATGACAAAAGGTGATCTAATCAACATTGCCGCTCAAGAAGCTGGCATCACCAAAAAGGCTGCCACTCAAGCAATTGAAGCAGTTTTGGAAGCTGTTACTAAGTCTCTCTCCAAGGGACAAAGCGTGACCCTCACGGGTTTTGGAACCTTCCGAGTTTCCAAACGCGCTTCTCGCACTGGAGTGAATCCTCGCAACCCTTCCATGAAGATCAAGATCCCATCCATGACTCTCCCTGCTTTCAAAGCCGGCAAGTCTCTCAAGGATGCGGTCCGCTAAGACGCCGCAGGGCCTAAGCCCGAAGGTGCTCTAGAAAAAAGCCGTGAAAACGGCGAAGGAGCGGTTTCAAATTCAAAAAGCCTCGCAGAAATGTGGGGCTTTTGTTTTGACAAGGAGGAGAAGGTGATGTATTTTTATTATACACATTCAATACACACATGGATTACACAGCAGTCGATCGTCGGAAACGCATGAACTTCATGATCAACATAAGTCTGATCGAAAAACTTACTGTCATCCCTACTGGAGAAAGGAGTGACTTTGTAAATAAGGCAATTGAAGACAGGCTAGAACGGTTTCAACGGGAAAAAGCTTTCGACGAGGGCACTTTGCTCCAGAAAAAACTAAAATTAAAAATGACGAACGAACAGTTATTAAAAGAAATTCACTATGGCCGCAAAGAATGGTAGTTACGTTGTCGACGCCTCGTGTCTGATCAAATGGATCGGCTTAGAAATGGAGGAAAAAGAGCAAGCAGAAAAACTACGAGCCGCTTACTCCAAAAAAGAAGTTGCTATCACAGTGCCGGCACTAACGTTTTGGGAGGTAGGCAACATGCTAGGAAGAAAGTTCGACCCAAAAACGGCTAGCGGCATCTTTAACCACTTCCAAAATTACGGATTCAGACAGGCACTTTTGACACTAGAAATGGCTTCTTTATGCCACTGGATCATGAAAAAATACCCCGGAACCTCTTTTTACGACGCCTCCTACCACGCCTTGGCAATACAGCACGAATCAATATTTATAACTTCAGACAAAAAGTACTATGAGAAAACGAAAGGCCTGGGAAGCATACTTTTGCTAAAAGACTACAAATGAAAAAGTACAGCGACGACTCCATCGTTAACTTCATCCACAATGAGCGCGAAGCTCGATATCAACGATTGGTGGAAATAATGGGAGGTAGCAAGAAGAAGCGATCAAAATCTAAAAGGCTTGGTCACTCCAATTGCTAAAAGCCTCTCGCTAACTGCCGCCTATACACCCCGAGTTCACTCTGCTAGAATAGCGCCACAAAACTTTTTTTATGCACGATTCTCTTCAGGTGCTCAGCAAAAAGGCGGCTCAAGCCCTACGCGAGGCAAAAACAGTGGACGCACTCAAAGAAGTGGAACGAGAATTTTTAGGAAAAAACGGTCAAGTCACCGGACTCCTCAAGGGGGTCAAGGATTTGCCCGATGACGAAAAACGGCTTTTTGGGAAAGCGGTCAACGATCTAAAGGCTGAGCTGGAAGGGTTACTCGAAAGCCGCCGTCATGAACTGCAACGCGCCGAAATCGACGCAGCCCTCGAAAACGACTGGCTGGATCTCAGCGCTCCCGGTGAAAAATTCGCCACGGGTCACATCCACCCCCTCGCTCAAGTGCAACGCGAAGTGGAAACCATCTTTCAACAAATGGGCTTTTCGATCATCGACGGACCTGAAATTGAAAGCGAATTCTACAACTTCGAAGGGCTCAACATCCCTTCTTATCATCCGGCTCGTGACATGCAAGACACCTTCTTCATCGACAAAGAAGCGGACCCTGTCGAAGGCAAACTCGTGCTGCGCACCCAAACCTCGCCCAATCAACTCCGTGCCATGAAAAAGTACGGCGCACCGCTGCGCATCATTGTGCCCGGCCGCGTGTTCCGCAACGAAGCGACCGACGCTTCTCACGAACACACTTTTGACCAAGTGGAAGGATTGCTCATTGACAAAGATATTTCCATCGCAAACTTAAAAGGAACGATGCAAGAGTTTCTAACCCGTCTCTTCAAACGCGAAGTTAAAGTCCGCTTCCGACCCGGCTACTTTCCTTTCGTGGAACCAGGCCTAGAGTTGGACATGTCCTGCCCCTTTTGTACAGACGGTTGCCGCGTCTGCAAACGCAGCGGTTGGATCGAGTTCATGGGTTCTGGAATGGTGCACCCCAACGTACTGAGAGCCGGAGGCGTGGATCCCAACGAATACCAGGGTTGGGCTTTTGGCTTCGGCCTGACTCGTCTCGTAATGATGCGCTACGGCATCGACGACATCCGTCACCTTCAAAGTGGCGATCTGCGCTTTAACGAACAATTCTAAATGAACATTTCTCTCGATTGGATTTCGGATTTCGTCTCGCTCGGCAAAACCACGCCAGCAGAAATCGGCACCCTACTCACCCGTCACACGGCGGAAGTGGAAGGCGTTGTAGATTTGGCAAAACCCTACGAGAAAATGGTCGTTGGAGAAGTCTTGGAACTCAAAAAACACCCAGGCGCAGACCGCCTGAACTTAGTGCAAGTGGACATCGGTGAAAAGTCCCCCGTACAAATTGTATGTGGCGGACAAAACTTAAAAGTCGGCCTCAAAGTGGCTGTGGCCTTGCCCGGCGCTTGGTGCAAATGGCACGGCGAAGGAGAGGCGGTTCAACTCAGTGAAACAAAGATTCGAGGGGAAAGCAGTTTTGGAATGATTTGCGCGGGTGAAGAAATTGGCCTCCCGAGCGACAACCCCCAAGGTTCCATCGAAATCCGCATTTGCGAACTCAGCAAAGTGAGTTCAGAAGCTGCAAAGACAAAGCCCGGCACCTCGCTCGCAAAGGCCTTGGGTAAAAGTGGAGCGCTCATCGAAATAGATAACAAATCTTTGACCCACCGCCCAGACCTCTGGGGGCACTACGGAATCGCTCGTGAACTCGCGGCGATCCTCAAAGTGAAACTGGAACCCTTGAAACTTCTAAAAGTTCCTACCGCAAAGGGACAAGCGGTGGTCAACGTGGACATTCAAGACAAGGCGCTCTGCCCACAATTCTCTTCAGCCATCGTGACTGGAATTAAAATCAGCGACTCTCCTCAATGGATGAAATCGCGTTTGCAAGCCGCCGGCATGAACGCGCACAACAACATTGTGGACATCACCAACTATGTGATGCTCGAACTGAGTCAGCCCATGCACGCCTACGACCGTGAAATCGTCGGCGACACACTCAAAGTCCGCTATGCAAAAAAAGGCGAAAAGCTCCTCACTTTAGAAGGGGGTGAACATGCTCTGACGATAGAAGACCCAGTCATCACCAACGGGGCCGATCAAGCGGTTGGACTCGCGGGCGTGAAAGGCGGACTCCATTCTGGAATTCGCAATGAAACCACCGAGCTCATTTTAGAAGCCGCCGCTTTCGACGCCATCGCGGTGCGCAAAAGTGCCACGCGCAACAACCTTCGCACGGACGCTTCTCAACGTTTTGAAAAGAATCTGGACCCAAGTCTCACGGAGCTAGCCATTCGTAGAGCCGTAAACCTCATTATGGAATTGTGCC
>CALRCE010000025.1 GCA_943354505.1 Candidatus Peribacteria bacterium | reverse complement strand
TCTTTGCCATCACGGATTTGATAAGGGGCTGTTTCTCGGTTGAGCGTAAGCAGGTTTTTCTTTGTTTCTTCTAGACTTGCGACGGGCGTGCTGGCGTCTGGTTTTTTAATGCCGCGTATGAAGTCGAGGAGGCCCATGGGGAGGAAAGGTTAGAGTCAATCTATTTATAACAGAATTGATTTCAAGAATCATCTTTAAACCTCGCAACTAGAATTTCATTCTGTTTCGAGAAATGGTACCCCGGGGTGGAAGACGCTCGCTTCGCTCTCTAAACGGTCGCAAGCTCCCTCACGAACCTTTGGTTCGATGTCGCTACGCTCCTACCATTTTTAAAACGGACCAGCCCATTTTAAAAATGGTACCCCGGGGTGGAATCGAACCACCGACCAACAGCTTAGAAGGCTGCTGCTCTATCCACTGAGCTACCGGAGCATGGATTAACTGATCTGAACAGTATAAACGAAAGTGTGGGCCTGGGCAAGATAGGCCAAAGCCTCTGGATGCAAACTAAAGTACACTTCGAGGGCAAAGGCAAGGATATTGTTCATGCTGTGAAGTGCAACGGAAGTCCAAAGAGAACCTGTTTTGTTGTAAGAATAGTTCAAGAGTAAGCCTAAGATGAACAGAGGGATGAAGGTTTGGAATTGAATATGGATTAGCGCAAAAAGAGCGGCACTCACCATGTTCCCCAACCAGAAAGGCCAGGTTTTGATGAAGACCCGATAGATAAAGCCGCGGAATAAAATTTCTTCTATGAAGGGGGCAATCACTCCCACCAGCAAAAAGCCCACCGCGTAGCCCATCAAATCCTTTCCAAATAAAGGGATGTAGGACTCTTGATCTTGATAGCCAGGAACGCTCACTCCGGTTGCATTTAGGATGAGGCTCAAACTATAAGTGAGGAGCAAATAACTGATGTAACATATGAAAACAACTTTGAACAATTCTAGGATCTTCACTTTCTTGAATCCCAAGTCTTCAAAAGTGGCGTTGTATTTTCCCACCACAAATATCCAAAGTGGGCAAAACAAAATAACAAATTGAATGAGGTAGCCGATTAAAAAAGAAATGGAGGGATGGAGTGTGCTAAAAAACGTTCCCGCTCCAGGTGTAAACATCAATATTCCGTTGAAAAATGCAAACATTAAAATGGCCAGGCAAAACACCTTGAGGAAGTCTCTGAATTCGAAGCGTGTTTCCACCGTCGCAAATGGGCTAGGATGGCTCGCATTATAGGAAACTTTTTGTTATATTGGAAGTCCAAAGACCCACTCATGATCGACCCTACTTTTATTTCGACCGAAGACGATGCCGTTCGCGTCCAACAAGGACAAAAAACCGTTGACGACAATCAAACCGAAAATGTACTCCGCCCTCAGAGCCTTAAGGACTACATTGGGCAAGAAGAAATTAAACGCAACTTAGATGTTTTTTTAGCCGCGGCTCGCAAACGCCAAGAAGCCATGGAGCACGTGCTTTTGCATGGCTGCCCAGGTTTGGGCAAAACCACTTTGGCGTTCATTTTAGCGCGTGAGATGGGCGTGCAAATTCGCACCACCAGTGGACCGGCCATCGAAAGAGCCGGAGATTTGGCGGCGCTGCTCACGAATCTTCAGCCCAACGATATTCTTTTCATTGATGAAATTCACCGCCTTCGCCCCGCCGTGGAAGAGATTTTGTACAGCGCGATGGAAGACTTTTGTTTGGATCTTGTGGTGGGCAAAGGCCCTTCCGCCCGCAGCATGCGCATCACTCTGCCTAAGTTCACTTTGATTGGAGCCACCACCAAACTTTCGGCCATTTCTTCTCCTTTGCGAGACCGTTTTGGCAATGTGTTGAAGTTGGAGTTTTATTCCCAAGAAGACATTCAAGAAATTTTAAAACGAAGTTCGAGTCTTTTGGACATTTCTATTGAAAAATCTGCGGCTGAACGCTTGGCTCAAAGTTCTCGTTCCACTCCGCGTGTGGCCAACCGTCTTCTGAGACGAGCGCGCGATTTTGCTCATGTGAACAATCACGATGAAATTTCTTTCGACACGGTGCTGGCCACTTTGAAAATGCTCGGGATTGATGAACTGGGTCTGGATTCCACCGACCGAAAGCTCCTTCTGACTTTAGCTGAAAAATTTCATGGGGGTCCGGTGGGTCTTTCTACTCTTTCTGCAGCCAGCAATGAAGAAGAAGAAACGGTGGAAGATGTGTACGAGCCTTTTTTAATGCAACTGGGTTTCTTACAAAGAACCCCTCGGGGTCGTTTACTCACTGAAAAAGTCTATAAACACCTTGGACTTGAATTCGTTAACCCACTTTCTCAATGAACTTTAGGATCTTAGCTCGTGTATCTCTGCTTGTGACGTTGTTGTTTGCTTCTTGCGGGAACCCCACTCTCAGTGAGCCCCTCACTCGAGAGTATGAAACTTATACAGGGACTTTCACCTCTCTTGGATCGATTAAAATCTCCTCTTCTGCTACCCACTTGTTTGAAACGAATGAGGGTGAGGTTTTGTATGCCTTTTCCGATCGATACGATCTGGACGACTACGACACACCCATGGAAGCCTATGGCACGGTGACCACTTATACAGAATTGGACAAACCTCTGTTCGAAGTGTCCCGTTTGACGGAAGCTGAAGAAAGCACGACTGAAATAGAAGAAGTTACAAAGGTGGAATACCGCAATGTTGAACTGGGAGTGATGAGTAAGATTTATAGCAATTGGGAGGTGGAGACCAATGCTCAATCGGGTTTGGTTTCTTTTAAAATGCCTTTGCCTCCTTCCATTTCCATCGATGACACCTCCGCTCCTGGAGAAGAGCCGTCTGAGTCTATTCCCCTTCAAGACACCATCGATTTGATTTATTTCAAAGAGGCTCTGAAAACCACTGCGGACGCTTCCATTGAGGATAGGGCGGCAGATATTCAAAATTATGTCATTCAGAACTATCAGGATTTGGACACGGTCACACCTGATCAAATCACGGTTGGAGTGGATAGGGTTCCCGGGGTGCGTTACAAGGCTGCTGCCGGAGATGTTTATGTTTTTATTCCACGAAATAAGGATTTGATGGAACTGAGTTACCACTACCTGCACATGGACGATGCCCTTCGCATTCAAAACACCAATCTTTTCAGTGGTTTTTTGAATGATTTCCGCTTTATTCCGGCTGACACGGTGGAAGACACCACTGAAACGGTCACGACCTCTGATGACGTGACGGCTCCCACGGTCACTCAGGTTGAGTTCTCTAAATTTTCCAGCTTCAGCAGCACTGCTTTTATGTTCAGCATGTCTTATCCAGCCGCTTGGTATTACGCTGGGGGCAGTACCGGTTATTCCTTCAGTGATCAGTCTTTGGACGATGTGAACGCGCAGTCCATCTTAAAACTTGAGTTCAACACGGGCGATGCAGAAGGCACCGTTCGTAACGGAGACCTTGTTTCCATCACCAAAAAAGTAGAAAGCAGAACTTATAGCTTAACGGGTTCAGCGGAGTATGAAATGCTCATGAAAACCATGCTCGACTCCATCCAGACCACAAAAGCTGAATAAAGCAAAGTAAATTGGGTGCCAAGAGCCCTCCCCTTTGCTACAATGAAATGAACCATTCTCAACCACTCCAAACCTTATGAACAACCCCGACCAATTCAATAAATTCACACGTGAAGCCAAGCAGGCCTTGATTGTGGCTCAAGAAGTCGCAAAAAAGACTGGCACCAGCTACGTTGGAACCGAACATCTACTCATTGGAATTCTTTCTCAAAAAGGATCTTTGGGTGCGACGGTTCTTCAGAACTTTGGGGTCACTTTAGAAAATGTGAATTTGGTTTTGAAAACGGTGGGACGTACGCAAGTTTCCACTCGATCCGCAAAGAATCCTGGGGGGCTTTCTGGGTTTGCCAAGAAGGTGATTGAAGACGCGATTCGCAGTGCTCATGAGTTTTCTCATATGTTTGTGGGGACAGAGCACCTTCTTTACGCTTTAGTGATTCAAGAAAACACGGCAGCGACGGTGATTTTGGAGAACATGAAGATTTCTCCTGAAGACTTGCGTCAAGAATTGATCCAAACCTTTGAACGGATGAAGAATGCGCCCGTGCCCAACGCGAACGCTCCTCAAACGGGCACCAATGCTCAAAATGTGAATCCTTTGGAGTTCTTCCTCAATGGCTTGCAGGGCGTACTGGCTGGACAAGACACTAAAGAATCTGGTTTTGATACTAAAAAGAAAGAAAGCAAATCCTCTACCCCTGCTCTGGATTACTTCACCAACGATTTGATGGTGGAAGCTCAAGAAAAGAAGCTGGATCCGGTGATTGGACGAGATAAGGAGATTGAGCGCTGTATTGCTATTTTGCTTCGAAAAACCAAGAACAACCCTGTGCTCATCGGGGAGCCTGGAGTGGGAAAAACTGCCGTCGTGGAAGGACTTGCTCAACGCATTGTTCGTGAACAAGTGCCGGATGCCATGCTCGACAAACGTATTTTGAGTCTTTCCATGGCCTCTGTCGTGGCTGGGACCAAGTATCGTGGAGAATTTGAAGAACGCATTAAACAAATTTTGGAAGAAGCTGCGGGACAACCCAATGTGATCCTCTTCATTGATGAGCTTCACACGGTGATCGGGGCTGGAAGTGCTGAGGGTAGTTTGGACGCTGCGAATATTTTGAAGCCTGCCCTTTCACGCGGAAAAGTTCAGGTCATTGGAGCTACTACCACCAACGAGTACCGAAAACACGTGGAACCCGATGCTGCTTTGGAACGTCGTTTCCAATCCATCATGGTGGATGAACCTTCTGAAGAGGATGCTGTTTCCATTTTGAAAGGTCTCAAAGAATCCTTTGAAAATCATCACAATTTGGTGATCATGGATGACGCGGTGGAAGCGGCTGTGCGTTTTTCTAAGCGTTACGTGAATGACCGTTACCTCCCTGACAAAGCCATTGATGTTCTGGATGAAGCTGCGGCTCTCAAAGGCATGGTTGCCAAACAAGACAGCGATAAAATCAAGGAATACCAACGTGAATTCAAACGCATTGTGAAAGAAAAAGAACATGCGGTGACCGAGCAGGATTATGAACGTGCTGCGGATTTGCGACAACAAGAACTCATTTTGACGGACAAAATTGAGGAAGAAAAACACGTGAAAATTCCTCGTGAAATGCGCGGCAGCATCGATGCCGAAGACATTGCTCGTGTGATTTCTCGCATGACCGGAGTTCCTGTGACCAAACTCATTAAAGAAGACATGGATCGTTTGAAAGACCTCGAAAACATCATGAAAACGCGTGTAGTGGGTCAAGAAGAAGCCATCCATAAGGTTGCGACTGCGATTCGCCGTTCTCGTACTGGAATTTCGAACGGCAAGCGCCCCATTGCTTCCTTTATTTTCCTTGGACCCACGGGAGTTGGTAAAACCGAACTGGTGAAGACCATCGCCAAAGAGATTTACAACGACGAAGAGGCCCTGATCAAGATCGATATGAGTGAGTTCATGGAACGTCACAATACCTCACGACTCACCGGTACCACGGCAGGTTATGTAGGTTATGAAGACGGTGGCCAGCTCACGGAAAAAGTTCGCCGCAAACCCTATAGCGTGATCCTCTTTGATGAAATTGAAAAAGCCCACACCGATGTGTTCAATATTTTGCTTCAAATCTTGGAAGACGGTTGTTTGACCGATGGAAAGGGTCGCAAGATCGACTTTACCAACGCCATCATTGTGATGACCTCCAACATTGGAGCTCGCAAGCTCACCGAAGGAGCCGCCCCCATTGGCTTTAAAGTTTCTAGCAGTGAAATGGATGCGGCCATGCAAGATTTTGAACACAAAAAGCAAGAAGTGATGAAGGATTTAAAGGAGCATTTCAAACCTGAATTCCTCAACCGTGTGGACAACATCATTGTGTTCCAACCGCTCACGCACGAACTCATTAAAAAGATTGTGGATATTCACATTCGTGATCTTCAAAAGCATTTGCGCGACAAGCAACTCAGCTTGGAACTCACTCCTGAAGCTTTGGATGTCCTTGCGACGCTCAGCACCGATCCCGATTATGGAGCTCGCCCTGTTCGTCGTAAGATTCAAGAACTGGTGGAAGATCCCTTGGCTCAAGGCCTCTTGGATGGAGAATTCAGCGAAGGTTCTGTGATTGAGATTTTGGCTCAAGAAAAAACCATCGTTCTCAAGAAGAAGGTCCCTCAAGCCAAATCGGGTGCTGGCATTAAAAAAAGGACTGCTAAATCCTCTTTACAGATTAAGAAAAACTAAGTAGAGTTTACCCGCTCGCTTCTTCCGCTTGTTAGACACAGGATGGATGGGGGCTGCGGGTTTTACTCTCTTATTCCACTCTGTGCAATCTCTTAATGAGCGATACTACCCAAACGGTTGTTGTCCCTATGGACGCGCTTCTTGAAGGTTCTCCTGCTTTTGTTTTGCCTGAAGCTGGGAAAATCGTCGAAGGTACCGTTGCTTTAATCAGCAAAAAACACATCATCGTGGATCTCGGTGGTGTACTCACCGGACTCATCTCTGGTAAGGAAATGAAAGATTCCATGAACACAACGGAAGAACTCCACATTGGAGATCATATTTCTGCGTGTGTACTCGAAGCCGAAAATGACGATGGACTCGTTGTTCTGTCTCTTCGCAGAGCCAGCCAAGATAAAACGTGGGACAAATTTGTTAAAGCCTACGAAACCAATCAATCTCTTAAGGTTCGTCCTAAGGAAGCCAACAAAGGAGGTCTTCTTCTCGAAGTGGATGGAATCAAAGGATTCATTCCTGTTTCTCAATTGGCGCCTCTCCACTATCCTCGTGTGAACGGAGCGGACAGCGCTAAGATTTTGGCTCGTTTGCAAGAACTCATTAGTCAAGAATTCACCGTTAAGATCATCAGCATCGACAAAGAAAATGGTAAACTCATTCTTTCTGAGCGTGCGGCCTTTGAACGTGAACGTTTCGACACGCTTGCCACTCTCAAACCTGGCAGCATTGTCACCGGTACGGTCAGCGGTATCGTGAAGTTCGGTATCTTCGTGGCCTTCGATGGCTTGGAAGGTCTCGTGCACATCTCTGAAATCGCTTGGGGTCACGTTTCTGACGCTCACGACTTCGCTAAACTTGGACAAAAAGTGGAGGTGAAGATCATCGGTATCGAAGGAGACAAGATTTCTCTTTCTATTAAGCAACTCACTCCTGACCCTTGGGCTGAAATCGAAAAGAAGTACAAGGTTGGAACGGTCATCAAGACTAAGATTTCTCGCCTCGCTCAATTTGGGGCCTTCGTTCAACTCGAAGACGACATCACCGGACTCATTCACAACTCTGAAATTCCTGGAAACCCTGACGATGCCGCTAAGGCTCTCGAGGTTGGCCAAAAGGTGGAAGCTCGCGTGATCGAAATCAACAAAGATGAAAAGCGTGTGGGTCTTTCTCTTCTCCCCGAAGGTGAAGCTCCTGCTGAAAAGAAAGAGAAAAAGCCTAAGAAAGATGAAGCTGAAGAGGTCACGGAAGAAGAAAGTGCTTAATTCACTTGCAAAACTTAAAGGGCCTCCTCGTGGGGCTCTTTTTGAATGCTTTGGCTTAAATCAACTTCCAGAGGAGTTCGAAAATCTTCTTTTGCGATTGAGCGATCGTCGAACTCTTGATCTGAATTGCGTAAAGGTCTTCTCCTTCTCCGTAAGAGAAGACTATGATTTGGTTTTCACAGATCACCGTGTCTGTCGAAAAGTCCACTCCTTTGGGAAGGTACTTCACTTCATGACCTGGAGAGAAAAGAACTTTCTTATACTTTTCGACGTACTCGGAATCCACCAACAGTTCTTTTGCAACCTGATTATTTTTCTTTTGTATGTTCTTTACGATCAACTGCCAAAATTTAGGAAAGCGTGCGTCGATGACTTTTGGATTGAAGTAGGCATAGAATTTATTTTCGTTGGCGGCGTGACCGTAAGCTTTCAAAATCCCTTTTTCACCCTCGTAAAAGACGATGCTGGGTGCGAAGTTATTGCCGTTGCTTTCTAACTTTTGAAGCTCTTCAAGATTCTGTGAAAAGTTTTCGAGCGCTCTATTCAACCGTTTCTTTTTTTCTTCCACAATCTCTTTCAACTCCATTAAATCCACGGCCTTGGCGTGCAGTATTCCTTTTCTTTTAAACTGGGTGATGACTCCTAAAGTCTTTAACCTCTCTAAGATTGAATAGAGTGAGCTTCGCTCGATCTTCGTTTTTTTCGAGAGATCACTGACGCTACAGGCTCCTATTGAGAGTAACTTTAGAAAAAGTTGCTTTTCTTTGGTGTTTAGGCCGAGCGCTCTAAAAAATAAATCCATGCTTTAACTATAACTTCTCATTTGAGAAATGGAAGTTTTTGTAAAGAAAATATTTTGTTGTGGGAACTTCACAACAGATAAAGACCTAAAATGAACCTTAGAAGTTATGATCTATTTTACTTTTTTGTCTAGATTGACTTTTCTTTTTATACTTTTGATATCTACTTTTTAAACCCCTTCAAATGTTCGCAACCAGATCCCCTATACGATTACGAACACTGCTGTGTTTGCTTTTGCTCACGGCAATGCTTCGCCTTCCTAGTCCAGTTTTTGCTTTAGGCACTTATGGACTCGAGCAAACTTCTGAAACGGTCGGTGACACGATTGATGTCACTCTTGAATACACGGTCAACCTCGCTCAGCAAGTGTGGGCCAATGGAGACACCTTAAGCATCACACTTCCCTCCAACGTGACTCCTAGCGACTGGGCCTCCCTTGGTTTTGACGTGGAGTTTGATGAAGACTCAACGAACGATGGTGTCGGAGAAACGGCTCTTTTAGAGGAAGATATCGATGACCGTGGTGAGTATTCCATTTCCGGAGACGTTCTCACTATTGATTGGGATGAAACAACTTGGACGGGAGACAATGGAGACACTCTGCGTATTTCTATCTCTTCTTTGGTTGCTCAATACCAAGTCGGTGATGCAATAGACAGTTCTTTTGTTCTTGAAGCAGACACTGTAGCTGTGGATACAGTTCTCAATGACTACCTCGAATTGGTCATACAGGCCGCGGATGCTCAAGCCACCATTGAGCTCCCCTCTGCTGATTTTCAAGATGGAGCCGATGGGACCTTGGATGGAACGGTGGAGCTTACTTTACCTGTAGATCTTGATGAAGATGATGTGGTTAGTATTTTTTTACCCGACTTCCTAACCACTCCTGGCTTTGCTCGCCCGGGTGACTATGTTACTGGAACTGGAAATGAATTCAGTTGTGACTATGTTCTCGATGGAGAGGCTATTTCTTTAGATTGCACGGTTCTCCCTGGTAAGACCGTTGCTGCGGGTCTTGTTAGCTTTGATTTGGTCTCAGCCTATTATGTTTATGCGGATACAAGTGACGTTGAAAACTTCTATGTTGTCGACGAGGGCGATTACGAGAAAGTGATTGCTATCGATGACTCAGTGCCTGTCACCGATGTGGCTGCGACTGAAGCTTTGGATGCATCCATCGATCTCAGCTCTCCTTCTGAAGGTTCTGCCACAGAGGCGACTCTTACGATCACCCTCCCTGAAGTTTTTCCAATTCTTGATCCTGATGCTTTCAATTATCTCTACACCATCTCCATCACTTTCCCATCCTACTTGGACGTTTCAGGTGTTGAATTCGAATCACATACTTTTGTTGGAATTTATGGAGGTGTGGATGACTTTACTTGTGACTCCTTAGGTCAAGTTGTGAGTTGTAGCTTAGAGCTTGTCTCTGACGGGCAAGTCCTTGCAGGAACCGGGGAAATTGTTCTCAGCGGATTGGTTTCTACGGATGCGGGCACAAGCAATGTGACGGATTTGGTCATCACTTACGAAGGGGATGAAAGCCAACTCGCCTTTTACGACACCAACGTTCCTCTCACCGATGTGGTGGCGGTGAGCCATGGAAGCCCTTCTCATGGTGGTGGTGGAGGCAGTGGCTCCACTTCTTCCGAGGGAACTGGAGTTGAAGTGACTTCTACCGACCCAGAGCTCCCCTTTTCTGATCTTGAAGAAGAAGATCCTTACTATGAAGCTGTTCTTTATCTTTATGAATTGGGAATTGTCGGTGGAAACCCTGACGGAACAATTCTTACCGAGAATCCAATCAATCGTGCAGAGCTGATGAAAATATTGGTTGAAGGGGTGGGTCTCACTCCGGGTGATTCTTACGCGAATTGCTTTTTAGATGTTGCGGATGAGTGGTTTGCTCCTTATGTTTGTTATGCGGCCGAGCAGGGTTGGGTGGACGGGTATCCTGATGGGACTTTTAAGCCTGAACAAACTGCAAATATTGCAGAAATACTTAAGATGATTTTCAACGTCAATGAAGTGCCCGTGGAGGCCTTAGCTGAAGGTGAAGAGTGGTATACCCCTTATGTAGAGGTGGCACAGGAACTGACCCTTATCGAGGAGGGCCAGGATTTGAGTGCTTCCTCTTCACGTGGTTACAGCTTTTGGGTCTTAGCAATGATTTTAGGCCTTTGAGTTGACCATTAGAAAAAGCCCTCGCTTCTGCGGGGGCTTTTTTGTTACTCTGTGTGAGTGAGAGGAAATTGCCAAGGAGGGACTCATCCACGTATGGCAATGTTGATGCAAGCCACTCCCTGACAATTCTCTTTCGCTCACCGGTTCTTTCAAAGGTCATCATGTAACTATACAATATTTAACTAAGTATGTCAAATATCATTTTACCGCTTGTTCTAGCCATCGCTGTGTTTGGAGGAATCGTTTTCTTCATCAATAAGAAGTTGGATGAGCTTAAGACTCCTCAAGATGAAGCTTCGATGAAGATGATGCTCCAATTGATTGGAGACCTTCGACGGGATATCGAGCAGGGTCACGGAAAGAACCGTCAGGAGTTGGAAGGCAAGCTCAACCAGATGACTTTGCTCCTCAAGCAGCAGCAAACCGACAGCACTCAAACCTTGCAGAAGCAGTTCGCTCAAAGTGCTTCCATCATTCAAGAAGTGACCAAGAGTCTCACCCACCTTCAGGAAACCAACAAACAAGTGGTGGGCTTTGCCGAACAAATGAAGAGTTTGGAAAATATCCTTAAAAACCCGAAACAACGTGGGATTTTAGGGGAATATTTTTTAGAAACCTTGCTTTCTAACGTCTTAGCTCCAGGCCAATACGCCATGCAATACAAGATGGACAACGGAGAAATTGTGGATGCGGCGATCTTCTTCAATCAGATGGTGATTCCGGTGGATGCTAAATTTTCTCTGGAAAAGTATAATCAGATGACCGATGAGATGGATGCGGCAAAGCGTGATGAATTGGAGAGGGCTTTTAAGGGAGATGTGAAAAAGCGTATTGATGAAACCTCCAAATACATTCGTTCTACCGAAGGAACGACTGATTTTGCTTTCATGTTTATTCCTGCCGAGGGGGTTTATTACAGCTTGATGGTGGCTCAGGTCGGGACCTTAAACGTAAATGTGGAGAATTTATTGGAATACGCCTTCAAAAAACGGGTCATTGTGGTCTCCCCCACTTCTTTCTTTGCTTATCTGCAAACGGTGATCCAAGGCATGAAAGCCATGAGAATGGAAGAATCGGTCAAGGATGTGCTTAAAAACATCGAAGCTTTGGGCAAACATGTCGGCGCTTACGACGAATACATGCAAAAACTGGGCAAACAGCTGGGCACCACGGTGAACACTTATAACACGGCTTCGCGCGAGTTTAAAAAGATCGACAAAGACGTCTACAAACTCACCGACGGAAAAGTCGGTGGACAGATTGAAGCGCTGCTTTTGGAGGAGCGCCCTATTGGGGAAGAGGCTTAAAACCTAAAGCATCTATTCCTTCTTTCGAAGTTGACGCTCAGCCTGTTTTTCTCTCTTTGGGTCACTCACGACTACATCGTAGTTACCAACGGGTACTCCACCGACCGATGCGCCGCTCATGGCCAAATAGTCTCCGCGACTTGCTAAAGAGATGAACTCTGTCCCTTTTGGGAGTTCGGCCTGCATGCTTCTCGTTACACAGTCTAGTTCCTGTCTATCTAGGTATGCTGGCCAAGTATTCCCCACTCCTGTAGCCCCTCCTCCGTTTTCATCGATTTGCCATCTTGTGGGATTATGGACTTCAAAGCTATACTGAACTTTAGCCTCTTTGTCAGGCGGTGTTGAAATTGAGAAACCTGAGGCATACTTACTAGGCCTTTGAGTAGTCTCTCCGTAGGATAAAGTAGCTTCGGGGTCTTTTCCTTCGACCAAAGGTCTGTAGGATTCTGGTGCTGCACACTGTTCAAACACACGAGCAATGGCCTGCGTTGTCTTTGTGTCGCGGTTATTCCATTTTAATTCTCCGGCGTTAGCAATGCCTGAAGTAAGGACGAGAGGAGTTAATGCAGCAAGTATCGTATTCATATACCAGGGGTTGTTAATCAATGTCAATATACATCTAAATTTAATTAAGTCAAGTTAACCCTTTTCTCTGTCTTGCCTTTGAACCTGTTTTAACCTAAAGTGGGTGCGCCCTATGGCCATCACACTTGCACAACTCGCGTCTAAGCTTGGTTTCACCGAAAGTGAAATGCAAAAGAAAATCCTGGAATTGGGTTTTGAAGTGACTGCAGAAATTGAAGATGAACTGGCTCAACTCATCATTGAGGAGGTGACCGGTAAGGTAGAAAAGAGCGCAGCTGAGGTTTATGACCAGAAGATTGCCGAAGAACAAGAAAAGGAGATTGTGAAAAGCCAACGTAAACAAAAAGCCGGTAAAATTGTCAAAAAAGCTCCGACTCGCACTTTTGAACGCATTGAGGTTCGCAAAGGTATGGTGGAGATCGGCGACAGCATCACGGTGAAAGAACTGGCCGAAAAGGCCAACGTGAGCGCTGCGGTTTTGATTGGAGCTTTGATGAAGAACGGAATTTTGGCCAATATCAACCAGGTTATCGACTACGACACGGCGGTGATCATCACTACGGATTTGGGTGTACAGCTCAAGAAAGCTCATGGAAGTGCCAGTGCAGAAGATATTTTCAAAGGAAACCTCGAGAAGCTTTTGGAAGAAGACGAGGAAGCGATTTTGGAAAAACGACCCCCTGTGGTGTGTGTGATGGGTCACGTGGATCATGGAAAAACCACTTTGCTGGATGCGATTCGCAACGAGCACGTGGTGGATTCCGAAGCAGGAGGCATCACTCAGCATATTGGGGCCTACCAAGTCGTGCATAAGGGGCAAAAAATCACCTTTTTGGACACTCCGGGGCACGAGGCCTTCACCGCGATGCGTGCTCGAGGAGCTCGTGTGACGGACGTGGCTATTTTAGTGGTTGCTGCCGACGATGGAATCATGCCTCAGACCATTGAAGCGATCAATCATGCTAAAGAAGCCGGTGTGCCCGTGGTGGTGGCCATCAATAAGATGGACAAGCCTGATGCCAATCCCAATAAAATCAAAGCCGAGTTGGTGGAACACGGTCTTCAATCTGAGGACTGGGGAGGTCAAACCATCATGGTGCCCATTTCAGCCAAGAAACGAGAAGGAATCGATGCTCTTTTGGAGAGCGTACTCTTGGTTTCTGATGTTTTGGATCTCAAGGCCAATCCGAATCGCCCTGCGGTGGCGAGTGTGGTGGAATCTCATTTGGATGGTGGTTTGGGACCTGTTGCGACCATTTTGGTCAACACGGGAACGCTGAAAGTGGGAGATAACTTCATTGTGGGTCAAACCTTTGGACGTGTGAAACTGATGAAGGATCCTTTTAAAAAGAGCCTTCAATCCATTGGGCCTTCGGACACTGCTCAGATTGCAGGTCTGAATGACGCGGTGGAAAGTGGGCAGATTTTGCAAGTGGTGGACAGTGAAAAAACGGCTCGTCAAAAGGCTATGCAGGTTCACAACATGGCTAAAGAGGAACTCATCACCGCTGGAATGGGCATGCAGGAGATTTTGCAACGCATCAAGGAAGGGACTTTGAAACTGCTCAAGGTGGTTTTGAAAGCCGACACTCAAGGTTCACTTGAGGCCATCAAACAGGCCCTGGCTAAAGTGAAGAATGATGACGTGGCCATTCGTGTGATTCACAGTGGAGTGGGAGGCATTTCTGATTCAGATGTGCTCATGGCCGCTGCGAGCCCTGGAACTTTGGTGTTGGGTTTCCACACCGAAGCCAATGTTCAGGTGCAACGCCTTGCCGAGCGCATGGGTATTGAAGTGGTGACTTATAAGATCATTTACGAACTCATCGACGACCTTAAGAAGATCCTCACGGGAATGCTTCAACCTGAACTCTTGCACATTGAGCTCGGTAAGTTCAAGGTGCTCAAAGTCTTCTTCACTGGTAAGAATGAGATGGTGGTGGGAGGACGAGTCACGGAAGGAAAAATGGAGAAGAAGGCCAAATTGCGCGTGCTTCGAAATGGAGAAAAGATTGGAGAAGGTCAATTGACAGGCTTGAAGTTGGTGAACGAAGATATGGATGCTCTTGAAGAAGGAACTGAATGTGGAGCTCGTTATCTTGGTAAAGTGCTCTTAGAAGAAGGAGACGTTCTTGAAGCGTGGAAAGAAGAAAAGAAAATGAAAACGCTCTAGTTTTGATTTTGCTCTATGAAAGTTCTCATCACCGGCGGAGCCGGATTCATTGGAACCAATTATGTTTATTCTCATCTGGAACATCGTCCAGAGGATGAGTTGTGGGTTTTGGATGCTCTCACCTATTCCGGGCATCGTGAACATCTGGCGAAGGCTGAAGCAGAGGGGCTTCATTTTGTGGAAGGCCGCATTGAAGATGTGCTCTTGGTGAGAAAGTTGTTTGAAGAAGTGGGCTTTGACCTAGTGATCCATTTTGCGGCTGAAAGCCATGTGGATCGCAGCATTAAAGATCCTGCTGCTTTTGTGGTCACCAACGTCTTGGGCACGCAAACGCTTCTGGACGCCGCTCGTGACTTTGGCGTGAAACGCTTCCACCATATTTCCACCGATGAAGTGTACGGAGACCTTGGATTTGGATCCACAGATTTTTTTACTGAAGAGTCCCCCATCAGACCCAGCAGCCCTTATTCTGCCACCAAAGCGGCCTCTGACTTTTTGGTTCTTTCTTACTTTAGAACCTATGGGCTGCCTGTCACGATCAGTCGCTGCTCTAACAACTATGGACCGCATCAAAGCCTCGAGAACCTTATTCCTGTGCTGATTTCTAAGGCAAAGGCAGATCAAGCTCTTCCTCTCTATGGAACAGGAGAAAACGTGAGAGATTGGCTGTTTGTAACAGATCATTGCGAAGCTATTTTGACGATTTTAGAGAAAGGCAAGGTCGGTGAAGTCTATAACATTGGTGGGGATGGCGAGCGAAGCAATTTGGAGGTGGCGAAAGCGGTTTTGAAAGGTCTTGGTAAATCTGAAGAGTTGATCACTTTTGTGGAAGATCGAAAGGGTCACGACCAACGTTACGCCATTGATTTCAGCAAACTGACTCGAGAATTGGGTTGGAGCCCCAAGACTTCTTTTGAAGAAGGGATGCGTCAAACTTTAACATGGTATACATTCTCTAACAGCACTCACGTGCCTTCTTATGAAAGGAGTACTGCTCGCGGGCGGGACCGGATCACGGCTCACCCCACTCACCAAAGTCACGAACAAACATCTACTGCCGGTCTATAAGCAGCCGATGATCTACTATCCTCTTCAGAAGATGAAGGAAATGGGAGTGGATAGTGTTTTGTTGGTTTCTGGACGCGGTCACGCGGGCCACTTTCTGGAGTTGCTCGGTGGTGGAAATGAGTTTGGACTTCGTCTTGCCTATGAAGTTCAGGAAGAAGCCGGAGGCATTGCTCAAGCTTTGAGCTTGGCCGAAGAGTTTGTGGGAGATGAACGTTTTGTCGTGATGCTCGGGGACAATATTTTTGAAGACGATCTCAAGCCCGCCTTCACCGCCTTCTGTGACAGTTCAGAAGATGCTCACCTCTTCCTCACTGAAGTGAAACGCCCTCAAAGTTATGGGGTGCCTCGATTTGAAGGCTCTAAGATTGTTGAGATCATAGAAAAACCTCAAACCCCACCCAGTTCTTTTGCAGTGACGGGTTGTTATCTTTACTCACCCAGCGTTTTCGATCTCATTCGTCAGCTTAAACCTTCTGCACGCGGTGAACTCGAAATTTCGGATGTGAATGATTTTTATGTTAAAAATGGTTCCCTGAGTCATACCGTTTTGGGTGGCTACTGGGGAGACTGCGGGGAATCGATCGATGGACTGATGGAGGTGGCTCGCTCCATACAAAATGACTTCAAGGCATGAACATCTTTGTACTAGGCTCCATCGCGTTTGACGAACTGGGTCAATTCAAGGGAAGCTTTAAAGATTTGATTCAAGGTTCTCACTCGGGTCGACTGTCTTTGTCTTTTCTGGTTGAAAACAGCGTGGAGTCCTTTGGGGGCTGCGCGGGGAACATGGCTTACGGCTTGGGACTTTTAAAGTGCCCCGCTACTCTCTGTGGCCTTCTCGGTACGGATGGCCAAGGATATAAAGAAGTGCTCGAAAGCTGGGGCATGGAGGTTCAATTCCTGACCTTGGATTCTGATCATCGCACCGCTCGTGCCGTCATCACCAGTGACCGTGACGGAGCTCAAATTGCTCACTTTACCCCCGGAGCGATGAATCCTGTTCACTCTTTTGAGCTCCCTCCTACTGCTCAAGCAGGAGATCTGTTTTTGGCGGGCCCCGAAAACCCTGAACGGGTGCTTCAAGCCGTTGAACAAGCTAAAGCCAAGGGACTTCGTGTGTTGTTGGATCCGGGGCAAATTCTTCATGTTTTCAGTTCAGAGGAACTTCTCTCGCTTGTTCGTGGATCTGAAGTTTTGATCGTGAATGAATTTGAGTGGGATCTCTTTCAGAAAAAAACGGGTTTGAATCTCCAAGGACTTTTAGAAATTCTTCCCCTATTGATTGTCACCAAGGGAGAGAAAGGAGCGACGCTTTATTCCACTGCAGGGAATGCTGAGGTGTCCGCCTTTCCTGCTGAGATGAAAGATTCGACGGGTGCAGGCGATGCATTCCGAGCAGGACTCCTTGCGGGTTTAAAAAAAGGCTATTCTTTTGCTCAGGCTGCCGAGGTGGGGACTGTGCTGGGTTCTGCCTGTGTGGAATGCGCCTTTACTCAGGGCTACAAGCTCAGTCCAGATCGAGTTCTCGCTTTAAAAAAGCTCGGTTGGCCTGAATTAAGGCTTCCGAATTGAAGTTTTTAGGCGGCTGAAGGTTTTTTAAACCTGTTCGGAGACTTTCTTCCGTGCAGTTTTCAGGATTCAGCAGGTGAGATTCTTGCTTTAGACTCCTGAACAAAGCTTCTACTTTTTTACTGTAGTTGAGGGCGAGGAATGGGGTTTTCGCCATCAGTGCGAAGACACTGGCGTGCAACCTCATGGTGAAGGCGGCGTTTGCTTTTTGGAAGGCTAAAAAGGCTTCGCGAGCGGATTGTGGATAGTAGACTTCCCACGAAAAGGTTTCGAGGAGTTTTTTTTCTTTTACACTAGTGGGCTCCATGGAAATGAGCATGGGTTTCAGGTTCTTTTTTTTGGCCCATTCGTTGATGGGTTTGCTCAGTTCAAGCCAATTTTTAGCCTTGAATCCCGGCCAGTTCCTCAGGGAAAGCAGGAAAATGTTCTGTTTTTTAAGATTCCTTTCTTTTTGAGTTTGTAGCCAAGAGAGTGCAGGATCTGTCCCCACGGTGACGTTTTGAATTCCCCACTTTTTCAGTATTGAGGCGGATTCCTCGTCGCGAAGATGGATGGCTTTTGCCCCTAAGAAGGTTTTCTTTGCAAACCATCTGGACCAGGGTGAGTTTAGGGGGCCCACGCTTTGACCAAAAATAAGGTAAGGGATTTTCAGTTTTCTCAGTAGTTTCGCCTGTCTGTACCAGATGTAGGGTGCTCTCCATGACTCTGCGTCGGTGAACAAGCCTCCTCCCCCTAAAATGGCTAGGGTGTAAGGTGCCCAGGCTTTTTCCACTTGTTTTCCTAGGCGCATTCGACTTCGCAGACCCACGGGTGCGAAAGGCAGTTTGGTCAGACTCCGATACAGGGCTAAACTGGTTCGAATCCCTCCGTGAGTGATGGCAAGACT
>CALRCE010000024.1 GCA_943354505.1 Candidatus Peribacteria bacterium | reverse complement strand
TTTGAGATGAAAACCGGCGGCGAGTTCGTGCCCGCCAAACTTTTCAAGGAGGTCGGCGACTTCAGCGAGCGCATTCACGGCGTGAAAACCGGGCAAGGAACGAGCCGAACCTGTGAGAGTAGCTCCTTGGTCTTCCAAAATGAAGGCGGGCTTGCCGTATTTTTCTTGTAAACGACCGGCGATGAGTCCCACCAGACCACTGGACCAACCCGTTCCTGAGGCCAATAAGAGGGGTGCTTCTAAATCTAAGGTCAGTTCGGCTTCCTCTTGCATGGACTTCATCAACTCTTGGCGTTCTTTGTTGAACACTTCGAGTTTGGCGGCTTTTTGATGGGCTTCTATTCCTTCTGCAAGCAGGGTTTGAAGTGTCCAGAGAGGGTTGTCCATGCGACCGGAGGCGTTGAGGCGTGGGCCGACTTGAAACCCGATGGTGTGCGTGGTGAAGTTTCCTTTTTCCCAGGCACCGGCGTTCAAAAGTAAGGCTCGCAGCCCTTCCCAACGCGTGTTTTTCATTTGCTCCAGACCGAGTTTCACAAGGGTACGGTTTTCACCGAGCAAAGGCACGCAATCGGCCACGGTGCCTAAACTAGCGAGATCGGTGAGCAGAGGAATCCAATCGGCGTTGTTTGTTTTTTGAAGCAGGCCACTGGCCAACTTGAACGCCACTCCGCTTCCTGAGAGTTCCTTGAAAGGGTAGTTTTCTTCGAGTTTGGGATGCAGGGTTGCAAATGCTTTTGGCAATTCCGCTGGAATGCTGTGGTGATCGGTGAGGATCACGTCCATACCGAGACTTTGTGCCAAGGCGACTTCTTTAGCGCAGGAAATTCCCAAATCCACCGTGATTAAAATCTTTACTTTTTGTGCGGCGAGTTCTTCCACATAGTGCGTGTGCAACCCATAGCCTTCGTTGCGGCGGTGAGGCACACGATAAGAGACTTCCGCGCCCAGCATGCGCAGGGTGTGCACGAGCAAGGCTGCGCCACTGGTTCCGTCCACGTCGTAGTCGCCGTAAATCACGATTCGTTCACGTGCGTGGATGGCTTTTTGCAAACGCTGCACCGCTTTTTCCATGTCTTTAAACAGAAATGGATCGTGTAAATCCTCAACCGTGCTGCTTAAAAAAAAGGTGCCGGGGTCTTCAATTTTGCGTGCACTCAAGAGTGCGGCCCATAGAGATTCATTGGGCTTTCGTTCGTGGGTCACAATCCATTTTTTGCCAGAGATGCTCATGCTTGTTTTTTAGTTTTTTCGACGGCCTTATTTTTTATCCAGAGTGCGAGAGCTTCTTCTGCGGTGGCGGCTTTGTCAGTGCCGAAAACCCAAGTGTGACGGGAAATCAATTTTTCAGCAATTTTTTCGAGCACCGTTTGGATGTCGAACTTCTTTTCTTCGCTCGCGATTTGGCTGATCATCACAATGTTGAAAAGCACGTCTCCGAGTTCTTCTTCCAAGTTTTCCCAGTCTTCTTTTTCGACGGCTTCTATCACTTCTTGGCCTTCCTCCAAGATTTTGGGGGCCATGCTGGCGATGCTTTGTTCTCTATCCCAAGGGCAGCCCCCTTCCGCACGGAGTTTGGCAGCGATTTCGACGAGGTTTTTAAATTGAGGGTGCATTATTTTTGGGTTAGTTCGGTGAATTCTTCGGGTGAGATCCAGTAGATGTCTTCCTCTTTGCGGAACCAAGTGAGTTGGCGTTTGGCAAAGTTACGGGTGTTTTGCTTGAGTTCTTCTTTGCACTCTTCCAAGGGTTTTTCGCCCCGCAAATAAGGGAAGTATTCTTTGTAGCCCAGGGCCGAAAACGCTTGGAGGTGTTCGTCGTAACCTTCGGTGATGAGGGTTTTGAGTTCATTCAAAAGTCCTTTTTCAATCTGGATGTCCACTCGTTTATTGACGCGTTCGTAGAGCACTTCTCGTGGCCAATCCACCGCCATTTTAAAGACATTGTAAATGCGTTTCCCTTTCTCGGAGGTTTTTGGCTTTTTGGTGACGAGCACAATTTCGAGAGCACGCGCCACGTAACGCACATTGTTGGGATGGATTTTGCTGGCGGAAACCGGATCCAATTCGATGAGCATTTGGTAGAGTCGTTCTTTGCCGCCTTTTTCATATTCGCGCTCCAACTCTTCCCGGATTTTTGGATCGGGGGGAGCAATAGGAAGGTCATAATTGTCTACAATGCTGCTGATGTAGAGCCCCGTTCCCCCACAGAGGATGGGCACTTTTCCTTTGTGTAGAATTTCTTGAATGGCATGGGTGGCCTCTCGTTTAAAGTCCGCCATGGTGAAGGGCTGATCCGGATTGCGGATGTCGATGAGGTGGTGTTTGACGCGCTGGCGTTCCGCCACACTCACTTTGTCGGAACCGATGTCTAGTTTGCGGTAGACTTGTGCCGAATCCGCGGAGATGATTTCTCCATTGAAATCTTCGGCGATTTTCAGGCTGAGAGCGGTTTTCCCGCTGGCGGTTGGCCCACACACCACGAGCAACGGAACCTCACCGGTTTCTTTGATCCCTTTGAAGAAAAGTTTGAGATGGTGGGTGAGGTCGGTCATGTGGGTATCATAAGGTGGACACTAGCGGCGAGCAAGTTTAGCAATTCATTTTCAAAAATGCCGTTAGACCATCTTCCTGCTTTTTGGTATCGTTCGCATAAGTTGTTAACCATGTGCCATGAATAGATTTCTCTCTCCTCTGCAGATTAGTTTTCTAGTGTTTGCTTTACTGTTTTCTTTTAACCCAACTGCTCGTGTATTTGCGTCTGACTCAGCGCTTTCTGAGCAAGATGTGGCAGACTACGTGGAATTCGATGACGATACTTGGTGGGAATATGAGATTACCAATGTTAGTTATGGTGGGAAAATCAGCTATCGAGCAGTTGAAATTGACAACGATGGCACAGGTTCAACAGGATACATTGAAGACAATATTTACTATCTGTCTGAGTACAAGGGAGAAAGCTTTGATGAGCCTTATGTTGCTTTTGATTTAGAGGGCTATTCACAAGAAATCTCCGAAGATGCGTACTTGGCCTATGGCATTAATGAAGAGGAGTGGGGTGAAGTAGGGGATGTAACTCACTCTTGTGAATATACATTGGAGTCTGATCAAAGCGTTGAAATGGATGACGGTGAAGCCTATGAGGGCACTGGGATTTTGGCCGAATGTAGTTTAGAATTTAAGATCTTAGAAGCAGTCGAGGGCTTGAGCAGTCTAACTGGTAGCACCATAGAGTTTGCGCTAGAGAGTCATTATATAGAAGGATTGGGGCTCGTATCTTTCAAAAGCATTGCTACTGTCGATGGGGCTTTCCTCGGCCAGGTGAGCAGTCAACTCCTCAGCACCAGTTTGCTGGAAGACGCTTGGTTTAGCGATGTTGAAGTAGAAAGCAAGAATTTTGCTGCTATTGATTATCTGTATGACGAGGGTGTCTTGACCGGTTATTCCGACAGAACTTTTAAACCAAACAACACGGTGAACCGTGCTGAACTTTTGAAAATTCTAGTGGAGGGTCAGGGTGCTACACCTGACGAGGATAGCTACAAAAACTGCTTTCCAGACGTAGGCACGGATTGGTATGCCAAGTATGTTTGTTATGCCAAAGAAAAGGGTTGGGTGTCTGGTTACGACGATGGTTTTTTCCGCCCTGCTGACTCCGTAAATAAAGTTGAAGCGCTCAAGATGCTGCTCAACTCTCAAGATATCGAAATCAACTCGGATGCAAGCACTTCTTTTGAAGATGTCTCTGACAGTGAATGGTTTGCACCCTATATAGCCACCGCAGAGGAACGTGGCATCTTGGAGGAAAACGGTAGCAGTTTCTATCCAGATGATGACCGTACTCGTGCTGGGATTGCAGAAGAACTCTATCGGGTCTTGGTTTACTCAGAAGACCTGATCAGTTTTTAAGCCTTCTATTTTAAACTCGGCCGGATTCTGGACACGTAGACTCCGTAATCGCTTTCCTTTTGTTTTGCGTAATGGGCTTTGCGCTCGGCTTCGGGCAGTTCGTAAATTGTTTTACACTCTTGAGAGCAGCAGTTATTGAGTTTTTCGGCACAGCCTGGGCATTGCAAAAAGAGTAAATTGCACGCGGCATTTTTACAGTTCACATAGACATCCCAAGCGGCATCACAGAGGTCGCAAGTGCTGAGCACTTCGTCGGTGGCACGTTCACTGATGCGTTCGTCGAACACGTAATTTTGGCCATGAAAGCGCACGGGCAAGTTCTTTTGGCGCACGTGCTGCATGTAGGTGATGATGCCGCCGCGCAGTTGATTCACGTCTTGGAAGCCATTGTGTTTGAGAAAGGCACTGGCCTTTTCACAGCGAATGCCGCCGGTGCAGTACATCACAATTTTTTTATCTTCTTTCCCTTTCAATGCGTCGAGCACCATGGGCAGTTCTTCTTTGAAGGTGTTGCTGTCTGGACACAGGGCTTTGTCGAAACGTCCGATTTTGCTTTCGTAAAAGTTGCGCATGTCCACCACCACCGTGTTTTCTTCATCCAGTGCAGCGTTGAACTCTTGGGGATCGAGGTGCTTGCCCACATTGGCGGTGTCGAAAGCACCCTCGGGGAGGCCGTCGGCCACGATTTGTTCTTTGACTTTGAGAGTGAGTTTGTAAAAAGACTCGGATTGTTCGAGCCCAATGTTGAGGTACATGTCGGCAAACTCAGAGTGAGAGTCGAGGTTTTTCTTGAAGGCTTCGAGCTGGGGTTCGGGAACATTGAGTTGAGCATTGATTCCTTCTCGCGCTAAATAAATCCGTCCAAAGACTCCAAGTTCGGTCCATTCTTTAAAGAGTTGATCACGCAGTTCTTTTGGATTCTCGATGCGCACGTAACGGTAAAACGAAAGGGTGACTCGTTTAAAACCTTCGGCCGCTAGGCGTTTGAGGCATTCCTCTTTGCTGAAGAGATTGCGAAGTTGAGGTTTTTTGGTCTTTAATTTTGGCATAGGTTTGCTGAAACTGCTGGGATTGTAGGCAAAATTTAATCTGAAGTAAAGAGGGGCTTGACGAGAGCTCGTTCTCCTTATAGAATCCCGTTGCGTTCGAAGACAGTGGGCATCAGGGAAAGTTGTTGTGACTTCGTCACATTATCGCTTAGCAGGCCTTTCAGGCCCGCCTCCCTGAAGAAGACCTACCGAGATCCGCAGGCCAACCTGTAAAACAGGTGGAGCCCTACGTTTGTCTCAACGCGAGTTGGGATATTTTGGTCGACCCACTCTAATGAAAATTGCTTAAACTATGGCAACAACTCGCAAAATGAAAGAAACCGCCCTTGAGGAACTTCGCGAGAAGTTTCAAAAGGCACAGTCCGTTGCTTTCGGGCAATATGCTGGACTTTCAGTGGAACAAATCTCCAAGCTTCGTAAGGAGCTGAAGAGTGCAGGAGTGGAATTCAAGGTCGCAAAACGAACCTTGTTCAAGATTGCCGCCAAAGAGCAAGGAATCGAACTTCCCGATGAAGTGATGATGGGAACTGTCGGAGCTGCCTTCTCCTACGAAGACAGTGTCGCCGGTCCACGTCTCCTTAAGAAACTCGGAAAAGACTTCGAAAAACTTCAACTCCTTGGAGGAATCATGGAAGGAAAAGTGATGACCGTCGCTCAAATGAAGGAAATCGCCGGACTTCCCTCCAAACAAGAACTTCTTGCCAAATTGGTCGGGCTTATGCGCGCCCCTTTGCAAGGCTTCTATGGAGCTCTCCAATCTCCTCTCGGTTCTTTCACTCGTGCTGTTTCTCAGTACGCTGAAAAGAAACCTGCTTAATTATTATTTCCCAATTAACCTAAATACTTATGTCCGACGACGTAAAAGTAGAGCTCTCCAAGGAGGGTAAGGCCCTCATCGAAGCTCTCGAAAAACTCAACATTGTTGAACTCAACAATGTAGTAAAATTCATGGAACAAGAGTACGGAATTTCCGCTGCTCCTGTGGCTATGGCTGCTCCTATGGGTGGTGCCGCTGCTGGCGCTGCTGCTGCTGAAGAAAAATCTTCCTTCAACGTTAAGATCGCTGACTCCGGTGCTCAAAAGATCGGTGTGATCAAGGTTGTTCGTGAACTCACCGGACTCGGTCTCAAAGAGGCTAAGGACGTGGTGGACGCAAACGGAATGGTCTTGGAAAATGCTGACAAGGCTAAGGCTGACGAAGCTAAAAAGGCCCTCGAAGCAGCTGGAGCTAAGGTTGAACTTTTGTAGTTCACATTTTAGATTCAGATTTAAAAGCCCTCGGAAACGGGGGCTTTTATGTTGGAATTCTAAAGAACCTTGTTGTTGCAACGTACTCCCTGCACAGTTGATTAGCGAAACCTCGACGCTGAGTATCACGGCATATGCTGTAGAATGCATCGTTAGACACGTTTCTTCCTAATATGCTTCGTTCCATTTCAGCAATTACTTCAAGAGACCTATCGAAAATGGGATAGCCTTGCCTACTGACAGGTATCGCTATTGTTCTTCTAGTGTTCTTTTTTGTTCTAATAGGAGCACGTTTCAAAGGATCGTTGAAGTCGACTAAAATAGGTTTACCGTTTATTACGATAAGGTTTCCTTTCCCAGCCAAGTCAGGAACAACTCCACGTTTTCCTCTAAGGCCTCTACAGCCGTCAACGAATTCCGCAACCATTTTTGGATCCAATTCAGTGTGACGAACAACTTTAATCGGAAGTGTTCTTAATTCTACTGCATCTTGAACATGTCGTGTTGAGATTACATTCCTCAGTTTTCCTTGATGTTCTATTTTGACTACTTCAGGAGAAAGTAAGAAATTTCCCAAAAAAGGCTTCATGATCTCCAAGTCTGAAATTTCTGACTCATCGTCTTCCTCTAAAATTGGAATTCTGGCCACCCTAGCTTTCACGCCTTTTAACTTGTGAATATGCACTAAGGTGCCCGAGTTGATTGGCCCTGGATAAGGTTTGAAGATTTCCATATTTTACTTTTGTTTTAACATGTTAACATGTGACTACTTCGCCGTCTAGCCAAAATACAGTGGTTATTGTATAATTGCCTTGTAACTATCTCCCATGTCCCCTCTCCTCGCCGAGAATAGTGTCCAAAATTCTGATCCTAGCCCTGTCCTTTTGGATTCTTTGTGGCAACCGATTTGGTCCAAAAATCCTGTGCTGAAGGAGTTGATGGGAGGGTGGGGAGAAAAAACTGTTTACGACTACACTGCCAGTTTTCTCACTCCTTATGACGGCGTTGTGAAAGAGCGCCAAGAAGAATGGCTCGCCGTGTTTGTTGAACTTTTGGAGGTCAGGCTGGGCAAAGATGTGGCTCAGGCCGTGGCTCAGCAACTTCGCACACTGCCTTTGGTTTCTACTGCCGATCACCATGCGCCTTTGGACGAGGCTTACTGGGTGAATACAAACCTTTTGCATTCACTTGCTCAAGAACAAGCTGGGAATAAATACTGCGTGGCCCTTTCGTTTGCCAGCATCTCGCTCAACACTGCCTTGGGTTATCCGCGTGGACTTTTGATGCACGACGAGAAAAAAAATGACTCTGAGGAGGCCCCTCGTTATCGCTTTTACCCAGACGACAAAACTCTCAAACTTTCTTACTTTGGCGACAAAGAAAAGATGTCTACGGTTTACGGTTTTAGACCTTTTGGAGTCCAAGAATTCGAACGCCTGCTCGCTGCGATTCAACTCAAAACCAAAGAAGGCGGCATTTCCCCTGAACATGCGGCTCAACTTACAACCTGGTGCGAGACCTTATTTTTGGATCCGGAATTGTTGAGTCAAAAGGACTATGCCAGTCAAATCACCGTGCTGAACTACAAATTGTGGCCTCAGTTTTTTGCACCAGCGACTCAGTCAGAAGTGCCACGGGTGGTTCATTTAGAGATTGAAACTTTGGTGGGCGAACTGTTGAAACGCGTGCATTTCAAAAATCCGGGATCGCCGATTTATAAACTTCTGTTCAACCCTGAAGGCCGAGCTGCATTTGTGGAAGCGTTTGAAGGCATTCATGGGGCTTTTTGTGCGCATGAAAATGATGGGACTTACTTCTTTTGGGGCTTGGACGACAAGGGTCACCGTGTGCGTTTATTTTTAAAAGAAGACTGTTTGCATTCGGAGAATAAAGACATCTGTATTTCTCTCACACCGGAAGCCTTTTCGGAGGCTCTGAGCAGTGGGAAAATCTTCCCGAGCATGGCGCTTTGCTACGTGATGATGGCTTTTTATTATCGTTTACGGTGCATCGGAGGCAGTAGCCAAATCAAGGACTTGGCTGAGACTAAAAATGCATGGATGAAGGTTTTGAAGGTTTTAAGCTTTGACGAAGAAGCTGAGGCTATTTCGGGTTTGCCAACCGAAGATTTAGTCGGCAGCATGGCTTTGTCCACGATCCACATTCCTTCGAGGGGCCGCGTTTTGCCGACGGGGATTGATCTGCTTTTGAGTTCCCAAAAAAAGAGCATCGAGGATTATAAAAAATGTGCCCAAAATACGACCTTGAACGCCGCCCTTTCGCTCTACCTCAAAGATCTTTACAACGATTATTGCCGTGAAGTCCCTTTTCCTTTGCAGGACCTGGACTAAAAACTTCAAACGCTTGTATAGTGTTCTCATGAAGAAGAAACAAGATTTGAATGTCGCACAATTGGATGCCCTTTACGAGGGCGTGCTTAAGCTGAAAACGGTGAAGGAATGTCGCAATTTTTTCCGTGATTTATGCACGTTGGGAGAACTTCAAGACCTTTCTGAGCGTTTTGCGGTGGTTCAGTTGGTGGAAAAGGGTGTGCCTTATCGAGAAATTGCTGAAAAAACGGGGGTCAGCACGGCCACCATCACTCGGGTGGCCCAATGGCTCAATCATGGCGAAGGAGGCTACCGTTTGGTCTTAGACCGATTGATCAAATAAACGGCTCCTAGAAGCCATCGCCTAAAGGGTTGCCGGGAAGGCCTTTTTTTGGTATACTTAGCAGATAATAAAAACAAAAAAGTATGGCTAACGAGGCTAATCCAGCTCTCGGATCACCGAAACTCTTCCCTGGACTTCAGGATGCTAAACCTGTCAGTCCCAGCTTGCCAAAGACCGTTTCGGGTCAACTCAGTGAAGAGTCCAAAAATGTCTTCACCGAACTTTTTGGGAACGATGCTTCTCAAAAAAATGGCGCCATGATGAACACGGTGGTCGCACAATCTGAAAAAAAAGGGATTTCATACTTTGGCGCAAAACCTAAGACCCCAGAGCTCACCCTCAAAAGTTTTTCGAAACACAGCGTTAAACCGGGTTCTGCTGTTTTGAAAGCCGCCATCATTGTCTTGTTTTTGACCGCCTTTGGATTTGGCACTCAGACTCGAGCTGAACTTTCTCTCTTTGGTGAAAATTCTGCCGTTCGTTTAGAAAATGTGACAACGGATGTGGCCCAACTCAACGCAGAGGTGCTGGTTCAGAAGAACTTAGCCGCTGCTTTGCTCTTTGACCGCTTCTCCAACTCGGCAGATCAATATCTCTATGCCCAAACACAAGTCGAGTCCGAGTACACGTCGAGCAACAATCGTGAAAAATACACCGCAGCTGCATCCATGCTCAAAGAAGATATTCTGGATACCCTTGCTAAAATTCAGGAAAAGTTCAACGGTGAAATTAGCTCCGAAGAAAGTGCCTTGGCTATTGGGGTGGCAGATCAGTCCATCAGCCAACTTCAAACTGAGTCTGCTTCGGCGGATACGCAAAGTTTGCTTCAGGAACAGGCTGATTTGACTACTACTAAGGCTTTGCTCAGCAACACTGCCTTTAGACAACAGGTTACTTCCTTGAATTTAGAAAGCTTGAGTGATGCTGACATTCAGAGCCTCTTTGAGGCCTTTGGCTCTATGAATGCGAGTTTGAACGCAACGATCAACAACATTCAAAGTGCTCGCATTGCGTGGTCCATCTACCTGGACGAGATTGAGAGTTTGACCAAAAGCGTGGACCCGCTCTTCAATACTGAATTTCAAGGAAGTTTAGCCCTCACCGATGTGGTTTTTAAAGAGGATGGAACTGTTTCAGTTTCTGGCAACACTGAGACGGAAGACTCTAAAAATTTCACGTTGATTTCTAATTTAGTTGATGAGTACGAGAACTCAGAGTTCTTTGAAAATGTTCAAGAGCGCTCCTTCAGTAAGAGCGGAGATGAAGACTCTTACTCTGGTAGTTTTAGTATCACGATGGACCTTCAAGTTAACCCCGACTCCAATGAATGATCGTCATCAACTTCTCGTGGGATTGTTCGTTTTTATTCTTGCTATTGGTCTGGGCGTTTGGCAATGGAATGAACTTCAAGGCCTCAATGAAACCGTGGTGGCCCTGCAGTCGGAAGCCAGCAACCTGAGAGCTTTCAGTTCAAACTTAGCAGAGGACTATAAGGAAATAAAAGTTGAAGTCACCGCTTCTCGTCAAGAAACGAAACAGGGCCTTTCTCAAGTGCTTCCTGAAAGTGAAAATCTCACTGAACTGACTCGACTGTTTGACGATTATGCCGTGAAAAATAATTTTGAAAGCAATCCGTTTTTCATCAGTGCCATCCAATACAGCACCCCTTCTTCGATAGAAGAGGCCTCCCTCTATAGAAGTACGACCTTGGATCTTTCTGCGGATTCTTCAAAAAGGAACTTGAGTAAATTTTTGGAGATGATTGAGGCTTCTGGATCCCTTGAGGCTGGAACTCGACTCATGAGTGTTGCTAATCTAAATATTTCTTATCCTAAAGAATACGGCGGTACTTACGGTGTGCGTGCCAAAATTAATGCCTACTACGCGCCCTCTCTTTAATATGAATCCAAAACTGCAAGCACTCCAGGACGCCATTGTGGGGGGGAACATCCCTCAATTGGTGATGAATGCGGTTTCGTATGCCATTGATTTGCGTTCTTCGGATATTCACATTGAGCCTCAACAGAGCACCATTCAAATTCGTTATCGTGTGGATGGCTCTTTGCAGCGCGTGGTGGAGTATCCGCCCAACATTCATCCTGCGGTGGTTTCGCGTATTAAAATCATGTCCAACTTGAAGATCGACGAACAACGTATCCCTCAAGACGGACGTGCTCAAGTCACGACTCAAGAAGGTCGCGAATTGGATCTTCGTGTGTCCAGCTTGCCCACCGTGAATGGAGAAAAGATGGTGATGCGTCTTCAAGACAAGTCCAAAGAAATTCCTACGTTTGAAAAGCTTGGAATCACGGGTAGCTCCCTCAAACAATTCACTGAGGCGCTCAACTTGCCCAATGGAGTTTTGCTCACCACCGGGCCCACGGGTTCGGGTAAAACCACCACTTTGTATGCGGCTTTGCAGACGTTGAACAAGCCGGATGTGAACATCATGACGATTGAAGATCCTGTGGAAATCCAGATGAACGGACTCAATCAGTCTCAGGTTCACCCCGACATTG
This sequence comes from Candidatus Peribacteria bacterium, assembly GCA_943354505.1. Taxonomy (GTDB): domain Bacteria; phylum Patescibacteriota; class Gracilibacteria; order UBA1369; family 2-02-FULL-48-14. The sequence goes on along the minus strand of CALRCE010000024.1, from coordinate 10,249 downwards.
ACTACAATTTTGCGTTTGGACTTCGTACCGCCCTCCGCCAAGACCCTGATATTATAATGGTGGGAGAAATTCGTGACCGTGAAACCGTGGATGTGGCCATTGAAGCTTCCCTCACTGGACACTTGGTTTTGTCCACCATTCATACGAATTCGGCAGTGGAAACCCTCACTCGTATTTTGAACATGGGTGTGCCAGCCTTCTTAATGACCGCGACCATCAATGCCATCATGGCTCAACGTCTGGTGCGACGCCTGTGTGACAAATGTAAGGTGGCCACTGCTGTGGATGAGCAGACCTTAGAACTGGTCAAAAGAGCGCTGAGTCATTTGCACCCCGACGAACCTCGTGATGCGGCTTTGATTCAAGCTTTGAAATTTTATGCTCCGAGTGGAGCGGCCTGCGATCAATGCAACGGAATTGGATATTATGGACGAGTCGGTCTTTATGAAGTTCTCAAGATGAACAATGCGATTCGAGAACTGATTTTAAAGAATGCCTCCTCCATGGAAATTCAAGAAGTGGCCATGAAAAATGGAATGGTGACCCTGGAACAAGCCGGCGTTTTAAAAGCGCTGAGTGGCATCACTTCTTTAGAAGAAGTTTACTCTGTGGCCCGCCCCGAATCCGCCTAAACTATGAATTCAAACGACACCACAACCGCAACGCATCTAGACATCGGGCTTTCGCGCGAAAATCAAGAACGTATTGAAAGTCTTCGTGATGTCAACCTAGACACCGCTCACAAGAAGAAGACCAATGTCTTTGAACAGCTCAATAATGCCGTGATTGGCTGGACCAAGATTTCTTTGCGAGAAAAGGTCACTTTCTTTCAACTGTTGGGTGTGATGATCAATGCAGGTATGCCCATCATTCGTTCCCTTTACGTGCTTTCGGACCAACTCCAAAATTTAAAACTTAAGTTGGTGATTCGTAAGCTCGCTGTAGAAATGGAAGAGGGTAAAAGTCTTTCACAAGCCATGGAAGACCATCCGAGCGTTTTCACTCAAGCCGATCGTGGAATGATCGCGAGTGGCGAAGCTTCTGGTAATTTGAATGCGATTTTGCACGACTTGGCCCATCAATCTGAAAAGAGTGCACTGATTATTTCTAAAGTGAGAGGTGCCATGATCTACCCTGCGGCCATCCTTACTATTATGGCAATCTGTTTGTTTCTCATTTTGACGATGGTGGTGCCTAAGCTCACCGACCTCTTCACTTCAGGAGGAAAAGAATTGCCCACCTCGACTCAGCTGCTCATGAAAGCCTCTGAATTGGCCCAAAATTACTGGGGCACGATCATTCTCTTTGCGCTCGTTCTCATTCTAGCTTTGCTCGGTCTAAGACAAACCAAGCAAGGACGATACAGCATTGACCTCTTTCTTCTTTACACTCCCATCTTTGGTAAATTGCTCCGTGAACTTATGGTTTCCCGCTTTGCGCGTATGCTCTCCAGTTTGATGAAAGCGGGTGTTCCCATTGTTCACGCTCTTGAAATCGATGCAAATGCCTTGGGCAATTCTGTTTATACTCAAAGAGTGTCTTACGCTGCACAAGATGTGGCTCAAGGAATCCCTTTGGGCGAGAACCTGAGTGGAAGCGATTTTCTCTTCCCACCCATGGTGGCTTCCATGGTTTTAGTCGGTGAACAGACCGCCAATCTTTCTGAAGTTTCTAGCAAAGTTGCAGACTATTACGAAGAAGAAGTGGACAACGCTGTGGCTTCTCTCTCTAAGCTCATGGAACCCATGATTCTTGTGGTGATGGGAGGAATGGTGGGATTCATTGTGGCCGCCATTATGCAGCCGATCATTTCTCTTTCGGATGTGGCCAGTTCGCTTTAGCCCCTACCTGACCTTGCAATTTAAAAGTGAGTGTGTAGAATTTGGTCACACGTCATATTAACCATACGCGCCATGACTACCACCCTCCTTCGCCGACGGGCGTTCACCCTTATTGAACTTTTGATCGTCATCACGATCATTGGAATTTTAGCCGTAGCCCTCATCCCCAGACTGACTGGAGGACCTGCTCGTGCTCGAGATGCACAACGAAAATCTGACTTGCAACAAGTTGCTACTGCTCTTGAGTTTTATGCTCAAGATAACGGCAGCTATCCTGCCACCACGGGTTGTGTCGCTACTTTGTTTGCGAGCACAGCCACTTATCCTTTGACGAGCTATCTCACCACTATCCCGTCTGATCCCACTAGTATTTCTGCAACTTCTGTTGTAACTGCTTCCAACTGCGCAACCGGATACGGCTACATGAACACCACTACGGGTTACATCTTGGTGGCTAAATCAGAAAGTACTAGTGAAACTGCTAAGAGTGGAATCTATTATATTAGTGGGTCTACCGCCAACACGATTGCGACCACTTCCAGTACAGCGACGAATCTGGCTGCCGCTACTACCTTGGTTTGTAGCTCGAGCGGAACCTGTGGAACCAACACTCGTTATTACATGGTTGCACGTTAGTTCCAAGGTCAATTCAGTTTTCAAAGCCCCTCTTCGGAGGGGCTTTTTTGTTACCATGAAATAATTTTAAATTTATCAAGCTGAAATGGGCTCAACAGATTAAATTGATGCGCATAAATGGGTGGGCTTTGCTAGAATAAAATTCGTATGAATCCACGCGCCACTCCACGCTTCACGAGGTTCACTGTACTTGCGATTTTATTCACCTTATTTGCCTCTTTTTTGCCGATGGTTCAGGTGACGGAGGCGCTGAGCATTGTGGGTCGCGCGAACATTGAACTCAGCGGCAACCCTGGTGGAGGTCTTTCGGAGATCCGCTCGGTGAGCCCTGTGGAAACGCGTTATGACCTTGTGGTGATTTTGGTGGATGAAGACACTTGGGCCAGCTCTTCGAGCGGTACAGGGTTCTTTTCGTATTTGGGCGTGACCTCTCTCGCTGAAAAAATTCAGACTTATGCTCAAGATGTGCAAGCCACTTTGCCCTGGACCAAGAGCTTGATTGTGACCGTTTCGCCCGACGACAGCACGGTGGACCTTCAGCGTTACCTCGAAAAGCTTTATTTTGAAGGAGACGAAACGGATAGTGATCCCACTCAGCTCGCAGGGGTTGTGACCGTGGGCCAGGTGCCTTTGCCGGTGGTTAACAAAAATGGCTATCGTTTTGTGTCCCTGCTGCCTTACACCGATTTTGAAGAGCCTTCTTACATCGTGGATGAAACCACGCAAGACTTTGTCCCCAATGTGGCGGCTCTGAACTTGCAAGCGGAAGTGTGGCACGGGGTGATCGCTCCACCCCTGGATGGACAGGAGGGCATTGACTTGCTCGCGGCTTTTTTTGATAAAAATCACTCCTTCCATTCTGGAGATGCTGACTACACCACCTTCGATCAAAAGACTTTCATTGCCGACATGGTCACCGAGAGTCACACGCTCAATTCCGTGGCGTATGGGGCCTATCAACGCTTCACCGATCTTTGGGAAAACTTAGCCTACTACCGCTACACCAATGACTTGGTGGAAGACACTTTCACTGCCATGCAGACGACCGTGGAATCGGGAGATCTTTTGGACAACGACTTTGACACCTACTACGATGAGGAGGCTTCGAACGGGCTGGACGACGATGGAGACGGGCTTGTGGATGAAGACTTGGGCGATGGCTTCTTTGGAATAGACAACGACGGAGATTGTCTAGCCTTGTCTAGCTCTCAACAAGACAGCAATGGCGATGGACGCAAGTGTGGAGGGGGCGAATACGACGAAGACGGGGAAGAAACGTTGGCGCCGGCCACTAATGTGGATGAAGACGGCTCTTCCGACAACAACAACGACAAAGAGTGGACCATTGAAATTTACCGTGACGCGGATTCTCCCATCTTTGAAGACCATTTGACGGATGAAGACCCCCCAGGCGACACCACGGGCGGTGAAGACACGGATGGGGATGGCATCCCGAACGGAGACGGTTGCCCTGGCTTTTGTGGCAAGGACGACAATGGAGACGCTTCCGATTCGGACAACGACGACTTCCCGGATGGTCTTGAGATCGTGCTCGGAACAGACTTGGCCGATGAGAGTGATCCTTGGAGAACCCTCGTCACGTATTCAAAAGATCGGTTTGGCTTGGATTTTGCCGACACGGATACGGCGATTGCTTATTGGCAGGATGCCTTTACCGATCAGTTCTTTAACGGCGAATACAAAGACAACACGTGTTATTCCGATAGTGGGGCTTTTCACCCAGAATGGGACGACGACGAGGATGGGTTTTGTGACGAAGATGGATCCACCGAAGACCGTTTGTGGCTCGACCAATATGGCACCCCTTACCCGGGCTCTTGTGCCTACAACGATGCAGACTGCGACGGGACGGTGGATGAAGACACCATGGGCTTGCAGCCCAAGGGCATGTTCGACAACTTGCCGGATTTGCAGTCCAAGAAACTCATTGAAGGATTGACGAAGAAATACGTCGAATTGTTCAATGAACCTCAAGGGGTTTGGAACCGTGTGGTGGGACAGACGGGGCGTTACGCAACTCAAGACATCGATGCCGATGAAGTGGCGCACAGCGATTACGACACCCCTATTTCTTTGATTTCTAAGAAAGATGAATACACTTTGCAGTATTTGCGCATTGCAAATGATGCCTTGGAGTCTTTGACCAACAGTTTGGTGAGGGACAATTTGGCCAAAGAGATTCCTATCATTGGAATGATGGAACTCAGCGGAACTTATACAAAGTATGAAGAAAATGAGGATGGAGATATTGAAGAGAGTGAGCCCGAAGACATGTGTACGTTTGGAGCAGACGCTAGTTTGACCAACGGCGTCGGGTGTCTGCAGTTCTTCAACTCGGGTTCTGGGGATACGGCTGTCTTTGACTCCTGGGACTTGCCTTTCAACTCTGTGAATGGATACGTCTCCAACCATAGAGCGGACTTGATTTATATGAATGGTAAAGCCATCACCGAGATCGACAGCCCCAAGGAATGCACTTTGTTTGCCGGCACCTATGAAGAGGGCGGACAACTTTCGCAGTTCAACACGATGTACAGCACGGATCAGTTGGATCTGAACGTGGACGAAGTTCAAGCCTACAAGAACTGTGTGCCGGAATTTGCTTCCTATTTAAAAGATATTCCTGAACTGTGTGGCACCGCCACGGCGACTCAAGATCTTCGCAATTTAGGCGGGGCCATTTCAGCGGATGAGCTCGCCGACCGCATTGAGAAGCCCATCGAAGAAGCGGCTGCGGGATGGGAGGTTGGGCCGGAGGCTTGTTACGAATTCCGTGAATACACCACTTACAGCGTCTATTTGCAGTCCAGTGGGAAATTCAACGATAGACTTTCTGAAAAGATTCGCGCCTTTCAAAAAGAAAGTGGCCGAGATGAAGACGAGTACGAGGATTTCTTAGCCACGGTTCAAGACTGGCGCGACGAGTTGGGTCCTGACACCGCCACGCTGCGCAAACACTTTCAAGAACTCGATTTGATTTCTTCGAGTGAAGACATCACCTACACGGTGACCGATATGATGAATGATGAGGTCGGCTATCAAGCCGAGTGGAACGACGACGACATCGACACCTACTTGGCTTTGCACGATGGAGACACGATCACGGTGACTGATCCACAATACGGAACGGGAACGGAGGACCTTGGGACGATCACGATTCAACTCAACCGGGCGTATTTGATGGATGGATACACGGACTTCACAATGGATGAGAGCGACGCAAAAAAGATTTCTTCTGTTTACTATCACACCGAACCCACCATAGCGACGCTCAATGCGCAGGCCGAAACTTTGGCTTCCCCTAATATGCCCATCGATGCGACTCGTGGCGTGGCCTTCATCGATTATAACGATGATCCTCAAACGCTCAATTATGTGAACGTGTTTGATGCCTCAACTTTGGATGAAGTCACGGCCCAACTCGAAACGCTTGCGAGCACCGTGGGAGAGGTTTCTCGTGGGACTTCTTATGTGGACGACGTGGAAGACTTCATGGACACCTTGAATACCGACCAACTTGAGGATGCTTTGGCTTGGTACCGCATGAGCGTCGACCAAAAACACGATTACATTTTGAGCCACTACTTGGGAGACGAAGAACCCATCACTTCCAAGGCACGCGATGGCTATGAGGTGGTGACTTTGATTGCGGATGGAAACGCCAAAGAAATGGTGGCGGGTTTCAACCCCATGGACAGCACCGATGGAGATTGGGAATACACTTGGCGAGACCCGGCTCTTGCTGCAATTGAATTGGCTGTGGATCCCCCTGAAGAAGAACCGGAACCTCTCACGGAACTGAGCAATACCACTCCTGTGGATCTTTGGGATTGGTTTCCGGCTATTGAGAGTTGGCTGCAAGAACTCACGGACTCTTTGAGTAATTTTGGCTCTTACGGCGGAGGCACCGTTTGTGGCGATGCTTCTGATTTTATGGCCACCGCCAGCGCTGACACCGATGGTAACGGGGTCCCCGATGGATCGGAACTCACCACGAGTTTATTGCTCAGCAGTGAGGACTATAACGTGCTGGAAGTGGGTGGCGACAATGGAGACACTTATGTTGTTTCAGTGAGTGCCGAGCAAGCGGATGGCTCCCTGAACACTTTGGACAATGTCACTGCGGTGAGTTTAGAAATTGTGAGTGGATCCTCGAGTGTGGAACTGCTCGGCAGCTCTGTTTTGACGCTCAGCGGCGGGGTCGCCACCTTTTCTTTGGGCGGCCTGGAAGCGGGTTCGTTCACGATCCAAGCCACTGCGACCAGTCGTGACGATGTGACCGATTCGAATACTTTGAGTGGCAGTGTGGAAGACAAATTTTTGGATGTGACGACCTTCACCCGCGAAAATTTGGATGGCACGGTTTTAGAGACCTATGAGGGCGACCGCATTGAAGTGAGAAATGAAAATGGAGACATCGTGGCTGTTTTGGATCCTGAAACAGGAGCTTTGGAATTGCGAGGCGCTCAAGCGGAGCTGGTGGAAGCCACGCCGGATCTTCCCACTCGTGTGCGGATTCAAAGTGCTGAAGGAACGCTTTATGGCGTTTTCTTCCTGATTCCAGAAGAGAAGACCGTCACGATTGGAGACGGCTACGAAGGTGTTTTTGTGGAGGCCGTGGACGCCAACTTTGAGGCGACAACCGTGGACAATGGAGTGGGTCTCTTCACAGGCGATTCACAAATCGGTTTGGTGACGGCCGAGGGGCAAATTGCTGTGTCGGAAGGCTACCGTTTGGAGTTCACCAATCCTAGTGAGGTCAACCTCTATGAGCCGATTCAAGTCGTGGATGGATCTGGGAACAGCCTCTTCACTGTCACGATCAAGCACAGCTTCACTCAAGGTTCTTTGCTGGAACCCAGTGGCTCTTACGCCGACTACTTGAGCTTTGCGCTTCCCGGCGTGTGGATACAAAGGGCGATGGCGGATATCACCATTCCCGACAGCGATGCCGATGGATTGGATGATTTGGAAGAATGGGTCATCGACACGGATGGGGGAAATGACGACACGGACTCGGATTCTTATAGCGATGGGACCGAAGTCTTTTCGGGCTACAATCCTTTGGTTCCCGATGAAAAACTCTTCACCGACATCGATGCTTCTCATCCGGCTTACTACGCTTTGGCCACGCTCTATTTGAGAGGCATTGTGCAGGGCTACTCGGACGGCAGCTTTAGGCCCGACGATCCCATCACTCGTGAAGAATTTGTGAAGGTGGACTTGGGAGCCATTTGTAAAGACTGCGACAGCTACGAAGCCAGCTACGAACAAAGTTTAATGGCGCTTTACAATCAAGATGCCTTCCCTGACACCGACATCAATCCTGATCTTTTGGCCTGTGTGGCGGAAGCGAAAACGTCTCAAATTGTGTCGGGTTATGCGGGTGGAACGGAAGCAGGTTATTTTTTACCGGGCCGGTACATTAGCGTTGCAGAAGCCACCAAGGTTTTGGTGGAAACCGGAGGCTTTGAAGCACGAACTCCCCGTGCCGATGAAACGTGGTACGCCGGTTATGTGGACGCAGCGAAGAGTTATAACTTGTTCCCGGACGGCACGGACGTGACGGAAGAATGGTTGCAAAGCTCCATCACTCGTGCGGAGTTTGTGATGATGGCGGTGAATTTGGTGGACGCTCAAGATTGCCGTGAAGTGGACACGGATGGAGACTTGCTCAGCGACACGGAAGAAACCGTTTTGTACGGAACCGATCCTGAAAATCCAGACACGGACTTTGGAGGCGTGACGGACTTTGATGAAGTGGTGCGTGGCAGCGATCCTTTGGACGCCAGTGACGACTTCCCCGAAGCCTCGGAAACCGGCACCGGTGAATCGGGTTCCACGGACGAAGACTATTCTGAATATGGCGATTATGACCACGACCCCGGAGTGTATTCCGTCTCTTCCACCGACGCTTACGAAAGCATTGCCGTGAACGATGACGATGGACTCAGTTCCGTGAATGTGTACACGACCACCGTGCCTGCGGATGGGGAATCGATTCTTTATGTGCGTGCGCAAATCACGGACTTGGACGGCAATGTCTATGTGGAAGACAACAGCAGCATCGTGGAGTTCATCCTTTCGAGTTCGGAATACGGAACCTTAGACAGCAGTTCGGTTCAAGTGCAGAGTGGGCTAGCGGAAGCCATTTTTACGGCGTCTCAAACGGCGGGCGAGCTCAGCGTGAGCGCGCAGATGAGAGACGGTTCCCTCCCCTACGAACAGGAAGATGTGAAGGTTTATGCCGGGGAACCCGCTTCCTTGGCTCTGAGTTTGGAGTCCACGGTCTTGCCCTCGGGTGGGCAAAGTGCAGGGGATGTGACTTTGAATTTGTACGACCGCTTTGGCAACCTTGCAAACTACGGCACCGCCTCGGTGACTTTGGACAGCACGGAAGTGAGCCTCTTGGACTTGAACGATGAAGACGCAGAAACGCCGGGATACCAAGTCACGGTCAATGAGGGCACTGTGGACTTCCGTGTGCTCTCGAGTGTGGAAGAAGCCACCGGCACGATCACGGCCGCCCTCACCGAGCAACCGGATCTTGCTACCGTCGCTTCGCTGAATTCTGTGGATGGACTGGCTCTGCAAGTGGCCTTGTCTGAGCCTTACCTCTTTGCAGGATCCACCGATTCAGAAACGGTTGGCATCGCAGTGGTGGATGCGAACGGCGTGCTGCAAACCGGTTTTCAAGGCGATGTTGTGCTCAGTCCCAGCGATCCCAATTATGGAAGCTTTGACTCTGAGACGATTTCTCTCACTCAGGGGGCAGGGACCGCTACGTTCACCGTAGGGACCCTCGCTGGAACGGGCTCCGTCTTGGCCGAAAGCACGGGGCTGGAGGTGGGCAGCGCTTCTTTGGAGGTGAAGCCTGGGGAAACTTATGAACTGCGCATTCGCAAGGAAGACGGGGCTTCTCGCGCTCAAGCGGGCGAAGTGGAGCGTTTTGTGGTGGAGGGTTACGACGCGAATGGAAACTTGGCCACCACCGACAGCACCACCTCGGGTATTTTGCGTCTCACTGAGCTCACCGAGGATTTTGGGACGCTTTCAAAAACCAGTTTCACCCTCAATCAAGGTTCAGACGACTTTTCGGTGGATGTGGGCGAGGTCAGCGGAGAACTTCATGTTGTGGCCAGTGTTTCGGGCTTGTTGGCCGGCGTGTGGGGCGGTTCCATTGAATACTTCACAACGGGGGAAGAGCTGGAAGACGTGGATCCTCAGATGCTGTACGCCAATGTGCTGGGAGCGGCCTTTGGAGATGTGAACACTGAGAACTATGTGGCGGGCTGGTTGCTGTTCAATGGAAAAACTCAGGCCATCAGCAGTTTGGTTTCGGAGCCCACGCCTCATAAAACCTTGGCTTCGGTGGATGCGGAGGGAACGGTCAGTTTAGCGAACGACGGTATGCTGACTCAAACGGTGGAGGGGGCCGGAACGGGCCTGCCCATGCGCATTCAATGGCGTTCCTTCCCCGAAGAAGCCTTGCAAGCAGAATTGTTTTTTGTGAATTCGAGTGAGGTCAGCACCACTTCGACTCTTGCAAGCACGGACGAGGCTTACACTTTGAGTGACGATGTCGATGGCACTTTGCTGCTCAAAGATTCGGCGGCCATTGCCCGCGTTCGAACGGACGGCCAAATTGTGCTGTTGGATCCGACTCTGTCTTTGGTGGTGAATGGAGCCGCCACAGGACTTAGTTTGGGCGTCCTAGAAAATGGATTGGCCGTTTTACGGGTGGACATCGC
>CALRCE010000023.1:4388-22138 GCA_943354505.1 Candidatus Peribacteria bacterium | reverse complement strand
TTCGGCTCCTTTGAATCGTGCTTCTGTTTGGATGCATCATGATGCTGCTTCCACGAGTCCATCTGCACAATTTCTTCGAGGCCTTGGGGGTTCTCCTGAATGCAAGGCCTTGGTTGGATGGAACACTGGGGTGAGTATGCAAAGAGATGCACAAGGTGGCTGGACCAGCCTTTGGGATGCTCGAACTAAAAATGTGGCTTGAGGTTTTGTGATTAGACGCTTTTCTTTACGGAAGGTATTTTAAGAATGCTCAAAATTTCTTATGCTCTCTAACCGTCTCGATTCCAAAATTCTCAAAACGCGGGACAGCTACGTGGCCAAGCTCAAAGAGATGGGCATCAAGACGCTGGCGGATTTGTTGACTTATTTTCCGCGCGCGTATAGAGATGAACAGGAGTTCACTCGCATCAATGAGATGCGAACCGATGAGGTGAATGTGATTCAGGCGAAGATCAAATCCATCCTCAATGTGCCCACGCGGGCTGGGGGAGTGGTGACGCGGGCGGTGGTGGCCGATTCCACAGGAGAGCTGCCGGTGATGTGGTTCAATCAGCGCCACCTCAAACAGATGTTTTTTAAAGGTAGCGAGATCATTTTGACGGGCAAAATCAAGTTCGAGAAGGGGAGGACGATGATGATGAGTCCGAAGTACGAAAAACCCGCGGCGGTGCTGCTGCACACAGGGCGGATTGTGCCGGTGTATCCGGAGAGCGAAGAAATCACTTCTAAATGGCTTAGGGAAAAGATTTTTCACCTCTTGCCCTATGCCAAATTCTTCGATGAATATTTGCCGTTTTGGGTGCTGCAAGGGGAGGGGCTCCTCTCGTACAGCGACGCGATTTATCATGTGCATTTTGCCAAAGATGAGGATTTTTTGAATAAAGCGCGTGAACGATTGGCGTTTGACGAACTGTTCATGCTGCAATTCATGGCGCTGCGACGCAAAAAATGGTGGCAAGAGGGTTTCACCGGCGAGAAAAAACAGGTGAGTCCCGAACTTGACATGACTTACTTTTATTCGGCCTTGCCGTTTGAGCTCACGGGTGCGCAAAAACGCACGATCGGTGAGATTTTTACAGATTTGAAGCGAGACTTTCCGATGCTGCGTCTCGTTCAAGGTGACGTGGGTTCAGGTAAGACGGCGGTGGCGGCTGCTGCGATTTATGCGATGGTGAAGTCGGGTTATCAGTGTGTGCTCATGGCGCCGACCGAAATCTTGGCACGTCAGCACTACAAAAATTTGACAGAGCTGCTGACCCGTTTTGGATTCAATGTTCAGCTCATGACGGGCTCGATGACGGCCGGTGAACATGCGGCTGTGGCAATGCAGCTCGCCACGGGAACCTGCGATGTGGTGATTGGCACTCACGCTTTGATTCAAGAAGGCATCACGTTCCCCAAGTTGGGCCTCGTGGTAATCGACGAGCAACACCGTTTCGGAGTGAAGCAACGTGCGAAGCTCAAAGCACAGGGCTTTCCGCACTTGCTCAACCTTTCGGCGACACCGATTCCGCGCACCATGGCCCTGACGATTTATGGCGATCAAGATTTGTCGATTTTGGATGAACTGCCTCCTGGACGCACGCCGATTGTGACGCGACTGGTGCCCGAAGACAAACGTAGCGACGCCGAGTTTTGGGTTTCGGATCAAGTGACGAAAGGCCGGCAGGTTTTTGTGGTCTGTCCACTCATCGAAGAGTCCGATGCGATTCAAGTCAAAGCGGCCACGCTGGAATTTGAGCGACTTTCTAAAGAAGTGTTCCCGCAGCATCGACTGGCGCTCTTGCATGGAAAAATGAAAGCCGATGACAAAGAGACCGTGATGCAGGCGTTTTCGCAAGGAGACATCGACATCCTCGTTTCGACCTCTGTGATTGAAGTGGGAATCGATGTGCCGAATGCGTCGATCATGATGATTGAAGGCTCGGATCGGTTTGGGCTGGCCCAACTGCATCAATTTCGGGGGAGAGTCGGGCGAGGTGCGCATCAGTCCTATTGTTTCTTGTTTACAGATTCAAACACCGACCAAGCCTTGCAAAGATTGAAATATATGGTAAAGTTCAACTCAGGCTTCGATTTGGCCGAAAAAGACCTCGAACTCCGGGGTCCTGGCGAAATCTACGGCGTGAAACAAAGTGGTATTCCGGACTTGCGCATGGCCAGTTTCAGCAACAAGGAACTTTTGGATCGCGTTCGAGCCTGCGCGCAGCGACTCGTCGATGAAGATCCCAATTTGACCGGCTATCCGGTGCTTGCGGAGAAAATCCTCAAATTGGAGTCCCAAATGGAAGTCACAGACGCAGCCTAAGTCGTTTTCTAAAAAATAACGCGTATAAACGCATGTTTTATGGGAGATAAGGATAAACCAGAGGGACAAGTTATTGAATTTCAATTTGGCGGTGGATCAAGTCCCAAGGATCGAGGAACTCAGTTGGCTGAACACAATGCTCGAGTTTTAGAGGAACTTGGAATAAGAAATACAGAGCGAGCAGAAGATTTGAGGGCTCGATTGATTGAAGCTGTACAGAGAACACCTTTGGATGGGGTCCGGGTTCTTGGTGTGGATGAAGGTGATAAGGTTGTTCGTTTGGTACCACCATCTCAGGATGATGCGCCAGAAGGATGGTTGATTGCAGATCAGAGCGGTGGTGAAATTCCTCAGCCTGAAGTAAAGGTAGGGTCTCGTTTACCAAATTCCATAAGTGCTTTGTTGAAGTTTATTCGTTCTCGACTCTCTCGTTAACTTCAACTTCGCACAAGATATATTGTGCGGGATTATTCTTGGGTTGACAGGTTGGACTAGGCGGCTAAAGGAGCAGGTTCCTCTTCCCCCTCTCCTTCTACCGATTCTGGTTCTTCGTCCACTGCTTTGGGCAATTCAATTTCCATGGGTTCTTGATCTTTGGTGTCGAAAATCAGTTCTTTTCCTAAAAGTCCTACTTCAACGGCGCCCACTCCGAGCATTCCCTTCCCTGCTACATTTTTCATGACACGGAAGAATTCTTGATAGCCTCCCAGCGCTTTTGCTAGTCCTTGTACCTCAGGAACAATGGTTCGTGCGGCCGCTATCACTTCTGGACTTTTGCCGGCTGCTCGTAAGGCTCCTTCGAGGGTGTTGCTGGTTCCGTATACGGCGGCTCCACCGGCACCTGCGACCTCTGCCGTTGCGGCTCCTCCGATGGCGGCTAGTGCGTCTGTTCCTAGGTTGTATGCACCAAAAATGACTCGCGTGAATCGGTTCCAAGTGCTAGCCTTTTCTCCTGTGAAAAATTCATTACCGGTGGCAACCGTGTACCAATCTGAAACTCCAAATGGGGAAAGGACATCGGCGATAATCTGTAGAGTGTTCAGACCGAATTTTGTTTTCCATTCGTAAATTTTTCCTGCTGCGTAGGCTTCTTTTTCTTCTTCCGTGGTTTGGAAGTATTCTAGTCCAATGGCGGCGACTCCAAAGACAAGTTGTAGTTTTCCTGTGGAGCGTTCTCCCACTTCTCGAATGATGCCTCGGACTCCACTGGCGTGAGACAATTCTGTTTTGAGAAGTGCCTTGAGGGCTATTTGATCTTCTTTTGATAAACTTCTGGAATTGGCTTTTAAGTCTTCAAAAATAGCTTTGTAACGCTCGCGGACTTCACCCAAATGAGTTTTTACTTCTCGTGCGTAGTCGTCGATTTCGGATTGCGGCTTGCCTTCCACCTTCATTTCTTCCATCTTTTTGATGGCCGTTTGCATGTACTCATCGGCTTCTTTGCTGCTTTGCTTGAGAGCTTCGATCTTTTTATTGGCTGGTAAGGCGTCAATGCTGCCCGAGGTGAGGCGAGCTTTGGTATCATCGACGTTTGTGCGTGTTGCGCTGACTAGTCCATTTTCTTCACGGAATTTTTGTATGAACTCGTCTACTTCTGTCTTGTCATCTGTAAAATTGTCTAAATCGAAAGGAAATTTTGGGTTGGATACGCCTTTGGCTTTTTGAAACTCTATCCAATTGTTTCGAACTTGAGTGAAATGATAGAGCTCCATTCTTTCTAGATGTTCGGGTTGTAGTGAGTCCAATCTTCCAATGTGCATGTTTTTTAACTGTCCTGATCGTGCACGCTGTCTGAGTTCAAAATATCTTTCATATTCTTTGATGTGGCGATCTGTAGCGGCTTTGTATGCGTCCATTTTCCCACCTTTCTTAGTAAAGAAATTTCTTGTGTTTTCAACGCCACTGTGCGCAGTTGCAAGGCGATAATCGGCTTCGGTGAAAACTTTTGCGATTCCCTTCTCACCTGCTTTCGCGGCTTTTACCGCGTTCCAAAGAGTTCCTACAGGGCCTAGCAGTGCTCCTCGAAGACCTCCTTTGGTCATTCCTGCAACAATACTTTCTCCATTCCAAACGGACGCTGCTGCGCCTAGCCCCATGCCTCCGACGAGGAACCACACTCCGCCGTTTTCATACCAAGTTACCCCTGCATCCACTACGTTTCCTGCTGCGGAGTGAGTGTCTCCTTTGCCCATGTTGTAAACGAAAAGACCTGCATTTTTAAATTCTTCAGTCATCATTGTCCCAGAAGAAATGAGGATTCCTGTTGCTCCTTTCGCGATGAAAGTTCCCCATTCAGTTTGTACGAGTGAGGCTCCATCTTTAAGAGCTCCTTCTGTGACGATCACGGCGTATTCTTCTTTGGACTTGGCGTGTTCGTTGGCATAAGCGATGGCCTTGGCCGATTCAGGCATTTCATCTTTTGCTTTTTCTGGATCGTCTACGATGGTTGGAACGACTCCTTCTGGAGAGGCTTCGTGACCTTCTTTTGGTGTGCTTGGGTCAGTTTTAGTCCCACGTTGCGCAAGAATCTTTTTAAGAATGTCTCCTATGGTCATCTCTTTTAGAGCTTCATCGCTCACTCCCACTTCACCTTTGTGAGCTTCGATGAAGGCTGCAAGACGGTCTTCTTGTCCCACGCGACGTAGTTCATCGTCTGCATCGGTGAATGGAATGTCCTCCACTTTGAAGTGCATGAAGTCCATTGCCTTTGTGAGATAACTCTTTGTGTTATCTTTTTTACGAGCCGATAGGAATTTTTCGTAAGACACAGGCTGTAGCTCGGCGAGGTGGCGCTTTTCTATATCAATTTCTTCTGAAAAGACTTGGATGAAGGGTTCATCCGTGTCGTAGGTGAGCTCTTCGTAAGCCGCTTTTATCCCTTTTTCTTGAACTGTTTTGAAGAACTTTCCAAGATTCTCAAACATGTCGTTGTGAAAAACTAAGTTCCAAAGCTTTTCAAACCATTCTTTAATCGTTGAAAGGAAAGATTTTTCTTTTAATGCGACTCCTGTTGCCACTGCCAGGGCCACCGTGGACTTGAAAGGAAATGGATTTTCCTTTTTGCTTTCACCTTCTTTGGGTTCTTCGTCAAAAAATGCTTCTTTGACTTCGGCTGTTGCCCAAGATCCAATCTTATACATTGAGTATGCTCCTACTCCAAACAAGGCTGCGTTTGTTGTCACGGTCATCCAGTCAAAAGCTTTTGGTTTCTCGCCTTTTTCAATTTGTTCGGCCGTTTGCTTCCCGGCTTCTTTTTGTTGTTCTACGGCATCTTCAAATCCTGTTTGTTCACGAATGTCTAGAGATAGACTGGCTCGTTCTTGTTCAGGAGTTTTAGGGTTTTCTACCTTGCCTTCTAAGCTCAGGTCTTCGATTGGATTGGTTGTTTTTGGCAATCGTGCGTTCATGAAAAAGGATAATGAATCTCATTATTATACCTGATTTTCAGATTTATTTAAAGGGCTTTGGTCATGTAGGTGCCTTCGAGTTCGTAGCCCCACTTGCGGTAGTAGTTGCGGGTGCCGATTCCGGCGATGATGGCCATCTTTTTAAAGCCGTCTTTTTTGGCTAACTCTTCAGCTTTTTCGAGCATACGGCGACCGAGGCCCGCGTGTTGAGAGGCTTCTTTGTTGGCGGTGCCGATTTCCATTTGAGCGCCGTAAACGTGGACTTCACGAATGAGGGCGGCACCTTCGAGCTCAGGAATGAAGTGGGGTTTCCCTTCGAGGGAGTACGACGAATAGCGCATGCGCAGCAAAGAGCAGATTTTGTCGCGCTTCTCGTCTTCAAAACTGATGAAGAATTCTTTTCCGTCGCTGGCTTCGTATTCCAGGACTTTTAAAGTCGTGGTGTTGGGATCGTAGGTCTCGCCTTTTATTTCGCGACAACGGATGCAACGGCAAAAGCTGCCATCGGCGACCATGCGTGTTTCGAGGAGTTGACGCATGTTGGTCTTTTGGCTGCCTTCGAGGATGGACTCGCCCGGTATGTCTCGGAAAAGCCGTTCGACGCGCACGTATTCGGGCAATTCAAGCTGGATTTTGTAGAGCAAATCCATGAGCACTTCGTCGCTGTAGGCTTCGTACTTGCCTTCTTTCCACCACTGTTCCAGTTCGGCGTAGGGGGTGACGACGCAAGGGTAAATTTTAACTTGATCGGGTTTGAAAGCTGGGTTTCGGAAGAATTCTTGAACCACCCAGAGGTCCATTTCGGGGGTGCTGCCGGGGAGGTTGGGCATGAGGTGGGTGGCGATCTTAAAGCCCGCGTCCCGGAGGAGTTTCATCGCATGAATGGTGTCTTCGATTTTTTCGCCGCGCTTGTTGTAGTCGAGCACGCCTTGGTCGATGTGCTGCACTCCAATTTGAACTTTGGTGCAGCCAAGGCGACGCATGTTGAGGATTTCGTCTTCGGTGATGTGATCGGGACGAGTTTCGAGACTCAATCCGATGATCTTGTGTTTGGCGGATTCATTGATGATTTGAGCTTCTTCGAGAGAGCGACCCGTTTTGCCTTTCTCGGTTGGAAGGCCTTTATTGCAGGCGTTGAAAAGGGCTCTGACAAAGTCGGTTTGGTAGCGACGATTGTAGGCGGAAAAGGTGCCGCCGAGCACGATCATCTCGATCTTTTCGGTTTCATGGCCTTGGCGCGTGAGACTGTCGATGCGGGTGATGACCTGATCTTCGGGGTGGAAGTCGTCCAAAACGGCGCGCATGGCGCCGGGTTCGTTCGAGAGATAGGACTTGGGCATGCCGGGTTCGGTGGGGCAAAATACGCACTTGCCGGGGCAAGGATAGGGTTTGGTGAGCACGGTGAGCACGCTGACTCCTGAAAGGGTTCGAATTTTGCGTTTGCGAATGAGGCGCTGAAGCACTTTGTCCCCTTTCCACTCTTCTTTCATCAGGTCTTCGTAGGCGACTTGTAGTTGAAAATTGCTGGGCAGCGGGATTTTGTATTCGCGAGCAAAACGCTTTTTGAGTTTGTGCAGCTCATCCTCGGATTTGTCCTTGAGTTCAGACGCTTGTTTCAGCAGGTTTTTAAGGATATTCTCCTCTTGAATGATTTTCATATAGCCTTCGTTAACACTCGACCTCCCATGCACTCTAAGAGAATCCGTGAAAAGGTCAAGCGGGACTACGATTCGATCGCTTCGGAGTTTTCGGAAACGCGTCAGCGAGGGTGGACTGAATTTGAGGTTTTTCGGCCCTATTTGAGGTCTGGATTGCGAGTTTTGGACGTGGGCTGTGGGAATGGACGCCTCTTGGATTTCTTAAAGGAATTTAAGCCCGCTGCTTATGTGGGGGTGGATCAGTCGGTGGGGCTTTTGAAGGAGGCAAAACGATGCCATCTTGGAAAAAATGTTTCTTTTAAAGAACTGGATATGATGGAGCTTAGCAATTTGAAAGGATCTTTTGATGTTGTTTTTGTGATCGCATCTTTTCACCACTTGCCTCCTGAAGATCAGCGGCTTTTTTTGAAACGACTCAAAAAGCTTTTAGCGCCTGAAGCAGTGATTTGTATGACCAATTGGAATTTGTGGTCGTGGCGATTTTGGAAGTCGTGGATGAAGAACTTGTTCTGGCCAAAGTATGGAGTCAAAGGCTTGTTGATTCCCTTCCAAAATCGCGTCCATCGTTATTACTATGCTTTTACTCGAGCTGAACTTCGCAGCCTGCTTCAACGAGAAGGCTACTCGGTGCTTTTGGAAGAATCGGGTCGCAACTTTGTAACCGTGGCACGACTATGAAAAAAGGCATGACTTTTTTTGGAGTTCGTGTGGATGGATTCACTCGCGAAGAAGCTCGAGCTCGTTTGGATGAGAAACAGCTCATTTTTACGCCCAATCCTGAGATCTTGCTCGAAGCTTCTCGGAATGCAACTTATCGAGCAGCGCTTCAAAAAGGAACCCTTATGCTTCCCGATGGCAATGGCTTGCAGATGGTGAGTGTGCTTATGAAGTTGAAATTTCGAGTGTTGCGCTTCTTGTTTTTTCCCAGTGCCTTGCTGCTGTTTCTTTTTAAGAAACGTTATTTTAGAGGCGTGTTTCCAGAAATCATTCATGGTTCGGACTTTATGTGGGATGTGGTTCAAAAAGCAGAGCAAGAAGGCTGGCCGGTGTTCTTTTTGGGTGCGAAGCCCGGTGTGGCGGATAAAACGGCAGCCTTTTTTAGGAGTGAGTTCCCTTGCTTGAAAGTGGCGGGAGTGTCTTCTGCGAATCCTAGCGAAGCGGCGTTTCGAGAGGTTTTGGCATCACGGGCTCAAGTTTTGTTTGTGGCTTACGGGGCTCCGAAACAAGAGTTGTGGTTGGCGGAATATGCGTCTCAACTCCCTTCTTTGCGCATTGGAATGGGCGTGGGCGGCTCCTTTGATTTTTATTCGGGTGCTGTGAAACGTGCGCCGCGGTTTTTACGAGCTTTGGGTTTGGAATGGGCTTGGCGACTTTGCATGAATCCTTTTGCCCGGGCAAAACGTATTTGGAATGCGGTGGTGGTGTTCCCCATTTGTAGTCTTTGGACTTTAACTTAAGCGTTGTGGATTGGTACAAACCCTTGATTTAGAATCGCGCGGATCCGCTTTTTTGCGAGTTCTCTAAGAGAGTCAAAATCTCTTGTTGGAATCTTACGGTCTCGAATGGCTGTGATGAACTGAAGATCATTCACGCGTTGAAGTACTTTAATTAAAGATTCTTTGTCGTAGATTTCGTTTAACTCTTTTTCAAGATCCGAATAACTTATAGAGGGATCCACAGGAATGTTATGAGGTGTGTGCCAAACCATGTTGTTCACCAGGGTGGCTGCTCTTGATGGGTCACAGTCTTCCCTTGTCCCTACTGGCGTGGGGATCAATATAGATTGACCTTCTGCTTCTAAGGTTCTTAAAAAATTAACTAGACTTTCTGCGAAGGTTCTGACCAGTGAAGAGTCTCGATCCTCAGGAAATACTTCACGAAACTGTCCCTCTACGGGTGCTATTGTCCCTGTGCCTTGATACCCATGTAGATTGGTACTGTGTTCCAGTTTAGATGGAGATGGAGCTTCCTCACCCCAAAAAGTGGATCTTGCTATCATGGTTCCTGGTTCCCATAGGTACGTTATACGATAAATTTTCGGGTCGTTTAGTAACAGTTGCATCCTGTCTGGCTTATCTTGATTCTCTGCAGTTTTCCAGGGTGGACCTAAGTTAACTCTTTCACTGTGGCGAATAAAAAAGTTATCCCAGATGTTGAACTCTTCTCTTAACCGGCGTACTGATTCGGGATTGGGTAAATCTTGACTCAGCGTCTCGATTTCGTTGATATAGGTTTCTAGGTTCATCTCTTTATTCTAACTGAAAAACCTAAGCTTGTCCATGGCTAGTTTTTATGTTATAATATATTAATTTACCTATTACTTGTGACACTTTCTTCTCCGGGGACTCATTTAGATGCTTCTCGTGTTAGGCCCGATAACTTGGCTGGATTTGCGGCTACCGAAGAAGGCAGAGCTTTGTTGAGACAGACTTTTCTTTCAAGTGATGGTAGGTTCATCTTGGATTCAAGATCTCCTCTCTACCAAGGGTTTAAGATTCATTATCTTTTTAGAGGGGAACCAATTTTGGTGAACGAGAGAAGGGCTACTTACACTCAAGGGGCCGAAGGCCTCACTTATTACTATCAAGATGATCAATCGAAAAGGAGCAGAGTTCGATTTAAAACTGGAGATTTGCTTGTGGCTGATGGAGTGCTCCGACTTCAGGCTTATCATCCTTTTGGAGGTACTCATGATCACTTTTTGGGTAGGGAAATTCATAATCGAGCAGATGATTTTCTAAGAGGTACGAGGGGCGATCAGTCTCGTACACATGATATGGTCTCTAAGATTATGGCTTTTGTTCCGGATTTTGGAACCCAAACTCGTTTTTTGGATCTTGCTTGTGGAGCAGAATCGGGAACAAAAGAATCCTCAGGAGCCTATTGGAGCCCTTGGTTGCTTCGTCAATTTCATGAAAAAGGTATGAATGTAACAGGTGCAGATTATGGATCTTTAGCGCGAGAACCATTCAAAGGTTTGAGTGGAGTGGACTTAACACAGCCTAACTCGCTTAAAGCTTTGCCTTCTGGAGCTTTTGACCTTATTCATTTAAGGGCATTTTGGGACTCCCCTACGTTCCATTCTATCTCTGTACAGAGGGGCTTTGGCCCGCTTGAACAAGCCACTGCTCATGTAAGGCGTAATGTTCTCTATCCGCAGATCGAAAGGCTCTTGGCGCCTGGTGGTCATTTTTTAGACTATGGAGGCGCAAATCCTTTTCTTAAACCCTCGGATATTTGGGTTTACCGAAAAGATTAATCGCCTCTCTTCTTCCCTACTCGTTCCTGAGCAAGATGGATCTGGAATCGGCGTGATGGATTGATTCTATAAACCAAAGAGTTCCTTTGCCGTGGTGGAGGCGGCTTGTTCTTGGTCTGCACTGGACCAGGTGGAAATGGCTGTGCGCACATTGTTGATGAGTTCTTCGTATTGTTCTGCAGCGGCTTCGGGTTTGTTTTCGTGCACTTGCATGTCTGTGCCCAGCACCACACGGCTGAGGTCTATGCCTTTTGCAATGGGGCCTCCTTCTTGTTCGCAATACAGATTCGGATGCAGCTCCATGAGCGTGACCATGTCTGTTCCGCAATTGTGAGCATAAATAAAATTGGTGTAAGGATTGCCGTCTAAAGCGGCTTCCAACTCTGCGATTCCGTCGCTGCGTTGCTCGGTGCCGTATTCAAAATCGTAGTGGAGCATGACCGGGACACCGTACTCGCCTGCCAAGGCAAAGATTTGCATGGGTATGGTGTCGTCCGCTGCGATGCTGATTTTCTTGACCTTGTTGCGCAGATCCAACTCTCCGATCATTTTCCAGAGGCCCGTTTCTAGCTGTTCTTGAACGTAAGCAACGGAGTCTGGATCGGAAGGGTCGAATCCGTTCAAAGTTGGAACGACCATGTCTGGATAGCGCTCCGCGGCCGCCAATACCCAGTCGTCGTGAACAGATGAGAAAACGGGAGGGCGATCAGGTTCGTGCCGTGCGTTGAGTCCCAATAATATTGTACTCACGCCATTTTCTTGAGCCGTTTCTACCAGAGCATCGATGTATTCCTCATTGATCTCTTCGGAACGAGGATAAATGTGAACATGCGTGTCGATGATCGGCAACAAGTTTGTTGCTGATGGATTTGTTTCAGTTGCTTGATTGCATCCCAAATACAGAGAAAAAAGAGAAAGCAAAATGAGAAGCGGTATCCTTTTCATCGTGATGTTTGTTAATCTCTTCTTTTCTTCCCCACTCGTTCTTGAGCCCCTTGAATGAAGGGGGAAACGAATTCGATGATGCTCTTGGTGAGTAAAATGGGTTTGGTGATGTAGGTGTTCACTTTGTCCACGAGTTCTTTGACTTGGTCGGTCACTTTAACCACGTCGCGCAGGATGAAGAGCAGGTACACCAGCGTCACGGATAGGAACACCGTGAGCAGGGTGATGCAAACTGAGAGTGTGAGATAGAGGATGTCTAGGGATTCCATGGGCGTGGAGTTAAAGAGTTGAACTAGTCTTCAATGATGACATCAGGGCAAGCGAGTTGGTAAGCTTCGAGTTCGTCTTGGACCTTTAACTTTTGAGTGATGGTTGTTTGAATCATGTCCTTGAGATTATCATACTCCTTTTGTTTGACTTGGAACACCACAGCACCTGTAACGATGTTGGTGACGACAAGAACGAGGACAATGAGAAAAATTTTGAGTGAGGTGCTTTTCATAAGATTTTTAGTGTTAGAGTTGATTTAAGAAAGGAGTTTTGTGAGCAGTTCGTTGACCATTTGAGGATTGGCCTTTCCTTTGCTTTCCTTCATCACGGTTCCCACAATGGCGGCCATGGCTTTGGTTTTGCCCGCTTTCACGTCCGCCACTGCCGTTGGGTTGGCTGCTATGGCTTTTTTGCAGAATTCTTCGATGGCGCTGGTGTCGCTGACTTGACTGAGGCCTTGTTCTTCTACAATTTGTTTGGGCATCTTTCCACTTTCCATCATGTGGTCGAAGATCGTGGATTTGGCCACGTTGTTGGAGATGGCTCCGGAATCGATCATTTGAATGAGCTCAATGAGGTGCATCGCCGTAACCGGTGAATCAGAGAGATTTTTTCCGCTTTCCTTGAGTCGGCTCACCATTACCGTTCCTACAAAGGAGGAGGCGGTTTTTGGATTTTTAGTGGCCTTTGCGACCTCTTCAAAGAGTTTTGCAAATCTTGAGTCCTCTGCAAAAAATCGTGCTTCTGCTTCGCTTAAACTGTACTCACCCAAGAAGCGTTCGTAAACGACCAAGGGAGATTCGGGTACTTCCTTCTTCCATTCTTCGAGTTGTTCGTCGGTGAGTTCTAGAGGTGGCAAGTCGGGTTCGGGGAAGTAACGGTAATCGGCGGCGCTTTCTTTTTCACGCATCAAATAGGTTTGTCCTTTGAGTTCATCCCAACCCACGGTGGTTTCGATAGTGGGCGGTGTTCCCGCTTCCCAGAGCTCACGCTGTTTGGCGATCTCGCATTCGATGGCGGATTCTAAAGAGCGGAAGGAGTTGAGGTTTTTAATTTCGGCACGAGGGTAGAGCTTGGTGTCCCCCACGGGGCGTAAGGAAACACTGGCGTCGAAACGCATCTGGCCCTTCTCCATGTCGCAGTCGCTGCTGCCACAATAACGCACGATCTTCTGTACGGATTGGGCGTATTCTTTGGCTTCTTCGGAGTTGCGAAGGTCGGGATCGGAGACGATTTCCATGAGGGGTTTCCCGGCGCGATTGAAGTCGAGCAAGGTGCCTTGTGTGCTGTGGCTGAGTTTTCCGGCGTCGTTTTCAAGATGCAAACGAGTGATCCCGATGCGCTTCTTCTCCCCTTTTACGATGATTTCTAAGTAGCCGTGTTCGGAAACCGGTTCGTCGTATTGAGAAATCTGATATCCAGAAGGGAGATCGGGGTAAAAGTAGTTTTTTCGGTCGAATTTGGAGTGTTTGCGGATGGTGCAATTCAGCGCCATGGCGGCGATCACGCCTTTTTTGATGCTCTCTCCGTTGGCGGCGGGCAGCATTCCTGGGAAACCCATGCAGATTGGGCACACATTTGTGTTTGGCTCTTTTGCAAATTTGTCGTTGTTGCAGCTACAAAACATCTTGGTGCGAGTGCTCATTTCTGCGTGAATTTCGAGTCCGATGATTGTTTCGAGTTCCATGCTTGGTATTTAAACTTATTTTTGGGAGGTGCGCAACAGGGTTGTGAGCAGCTCTTTGAGTTGTCCGTGATCTCGAATGGCTTGGCTGTGAACGTATTTGGTTTGATTCTCCATGATGATGCGTTCCACTTTTTGTGGAAGGGCCACATTCTTTAGAGTCACTGGAGCGGAAGAAACGTTGTCGATTTGAAGATTCCCGAATCGAAAGACGGTGCCCCAAAAGCCATGAATTTCACTGGTGGTGGTTTCGATGGTTCCAAATTCAATTCGATTTGTGGACTGGCTGAAGGGTGAATTCCATTCAAAGTTGATCACTGACAAATTGGTCACGATCCAGGCGTCCATGTACCACTGAATCACTCTGTAGGTACTGATCATTAGGCCCAAAACCGCCCAACTCACCCACACTTCGGGCATCAAAGGGAAAAGGTAGTACCCTATTGCGGGCATGATCAATCCCAAGGAAAAGGTTTTAAATAGAACGGGGTAGACGATGAAGGGGTGGATGTGCGCGACGTAAACAATTTTTTCACCCTCATCCAACAGATTACGGAAGAGAATTTGATCGATGACGGATTTCATTGTGGAGGTGTTTTTTTCTTGCTAAGCTTCCTCTGCTATTTTACACGCTCAGCGCTTCTGCGCTAGATCATAAAGACGCGAAAGCGCTTCCTCGTATGACAGAAAAAACAAAGAAAGAGTTCAATTGGCCCCGTTTTATTTTAGACATTGTGGTGGACATTGCGATTGTCGCGGTGATGGTGCTGTTCATTCAAAATTTCCTCTTCGCCCCCTTTCGAATTCATGGTCCTTCCATGTGTGACACCTTCAACTACTTTAATGGAGAATGCTACAACGGAGATGGAGAATTTATTTTGGTTTCCCGCCTTTCGACGTGGGATCTTTTTGGTTGGGCTCCCAGCAGCCTTGAGCGTGGAGACGTGGTTGTGTTCCAAGCGCCTTATGCTGAAGAGGGCGAATACTACATCAAGCGTGTGATTGGACTTCCCGGAGACTCTGTTCTCATTAAGGATGGATTGGTTTATGTCAAAAATGAAGAGGGCCAGTTCGTGGAATTGGATGAGCCTTATTTGAATGAAGAAAACTCAGGGAACACCTACCCTCATCGTTCCAGTTCTGAAACCTTTGAAGTGCCTGAGGGACAATACTTTGTCATGGGAGACAACCGAACGAAGAGCAGCGATTCCCGTCGTTGCTTCCAACAATTGGGTTGCTCCGATCAAAGTTCACCTTATTTGGATGCGAGTGCCATTGAAGGAGAAGTGGAATTGGTCCTCTTCCCTTTGAGTCACTTGCGCTTTGTTCACGATGTTGAGTACGCGCTTTAGAGGAACCCACGCAAAAGGCGTGCTGCTGTGTCAACCGCCTCAGCCCTTTGTCGCCGTATAGGTCATACGGCTCCGCAGGGCAATCGTTGTTTCCTTCCATCACATCCTTTTGCGTGGGTTCCTAAAGTTCGTCTTTGCCGCTGAAATAGAACTCGATGAGCATCATGAGGGTGACCAAAATCAGGCCATTCCAAACTCTTAAAAAGCCCAGCATGAGGAGGCCTAAGCACAAACAGGTGCAGAGGCTGAGCAAGGTGCCTTGACGGAGAGAAATCATCACGTGTTTGTGATAGATTTGGTCTTTGTTTTTCCACTTTTTAAGGAGAGAGAGGAGGATGGTGAAGGTTCCGGTTAAAGTGACAAAGCTGGTGAGGAAGAATAAAGGCAGGGCAAAACTGGGATTTGAAAAAGGATCCAGTTTTTCTAAAACTACAAACCAAGCGGTCCATGATAAAGCCGTTCCTAAGCCGAAATAAAAGAGGGTTCGGTAATGAGGAATGACGAGGTAACGATTTTTGAATTGTTTTTCTTCGTTCATGAGCGTGGTTCCATGTTACAATCGCTTCGTCATCCTAGCAAATCCATGGTTCCTCTTACGATTCTTTTTTTCTCCAGCAGCCCCATCAGTCTCCCTTTGCTCAGTGTGCTTTTAAAAGATTCTCGATTTAAAGTGCAGGGTCTTTTTTGTCAGCCCGATAAGCCGGCGGGAAGAGGTCAAGAACTGACTGCTCCTGAGACAAAGGCTTTGGCGGAACGAGCCGGCGTGCCTGTGTATCAAACGCCAAAGCTTCGTGACGATAAAGAGCTGCTCATGCGTCTTCAAAAAGAGGCTCCGGACTTTTTGCTCACCTTTGCTTATGGGCAGATTCTTTCGGAGGACTGGTTGGCTTTGCCTCGCCTGGCTCCTTTGAATGTGCATGCCTCCTTGCTTCCTCGCTATCGTGGAGCCGCTCCCATTCAGGCGGCGCTGCTCGACGGCCAAAAGGAAACGGGACTTTCTTTGATGAAGATGGAAAAAGAAATGGATGCCGGCCCTGTGGCCTTCCAGCACGTCTTCCCTGTTCTTGAGGACATGACGAGTGAAGATTTGTTTGATGGCTTGGCAACGCTTGCGTCTCAAGTGATTCCCGATGACTTGGTGGCTCTCAGTGAAAATCTCAATTTTGAAGCGCAAGATGCGACTCAAGCCACCTTCACTCAAAAGATTAAAAAGGAAGACGGGTATGTGGATTTCAACTGCAGTGCTGAGTCTTTGTTGCGCCGTTTTAGAGCCTACACTCCTTGGCCGGGTCTTTGGACCACGCACAAAGGTGAACGTCTCAAGTTGCTGAGTTTGGAGCTGACAAGCACTTCTTCGTTAAAACCCGGTGAAGTGGTTTATAAGGATTTTGATTTTTTTGTAGGAACTTTGGACTTTGATGTCCGACTTCCTTTGCTCCAGCTTGAAGGAAAAAAGGTGCTCAAGTCTCAGGAGTTTATTTTGGGCTGTCCAGAATGGGCTTCAACTTCTTTGCCTTCTTAATGGCTTTGATGGGAATGGGGTCGGATAAGAAACGTGAAATGGAGGAAAATAAAAGTGCAGCTAAAAATAAGGCGGGTTCTAAGGTGAGCCAGTAGTGGTCCAGCAAGCCTATAGAGAGCACGATGAGGCCCATGGAAAAGAAGAAATTCTTTTTACTTTCTTCGTGATGAGTGCCAAGGATTTTTTCATGTTCCAGGAGTTTTTTTGTTGTGAAGAAAAGTAAGCTCAAAAAAGCGAGTAAGCCTTGAGGTCCGGTTTCTACCCAGAGCAGTAGGAAGATGTTGTGGGTGGGTTGGTACTCCCAAGGCATCCAAGTGTGATTTGGGTTTTCGTCTAAAAAGAGAGTCTCCAAATGCCATCCCACTCCAAAAGGGTGCTCCATTATGATTTCACTTGCTCTTTCGTAGCCTTCGATTCTGCTTTGTACCGCGGGGTCTGTACTGAGCGGCAAAGGACGGGTGAGAATGAGCACCGCGATTTCAGCGGCCATTAAAAGAAAAATTCCGTAACTCACGAAACGACTGTATTTTTCTTTGATGAGGGGTACTGAACGATAACTCAAAATGAGGATTCCTAGGATGAGAGCGAAGAGTGCTGAGCGAGAAAAGCTGCAGATGAGCCCCAAGAGTTGAATCAATAAAAGGAGGTTTCGAGTGCGGTTGGATTCGGGTGGATAGAGCAAGGTTCCCAGAATGCTCATGGCTAAAAAACCTCCTAAAATATTGGGATGAGCAAAGGTTCCATAGGATCGAATGAGGGGCCAGGACCCGAGGTCCAACTTTGCCAAATGAGCGGTGGATGTACTCAAGCTTGGTTCTCCTAAAAATCCTAATCCGAGGCTGTGACCTAGGAGCAATTGTGAGATGGCTAAGAGTGCTTGCAGGCTCATGCTCCACGTCAGGGTTTTGAAAATCTCGTTCACTTTTAGGATTTTGTTCACCACTAAAAGATAAATGAGAAGGACTTCGAGCAGGCCGATGAGCTCTAAAAATTTTAATATGGGATCGGACACCGGGCTGATCAACAAAGAGAAGGCTCCGAGGCCGAGGGCACTGAGTAAACAAAGGAAAAGAACTTTCTTGCCAAGGTTTAAGACTTTCGTCCTATTCTCTAAAAAAAACAAAAGGCTGGCACATAAAAGAAAGAGCTCTGAGATGCTTAGGTTGAGCGTGGTGTAAGGATTGGAAAAGCCCCTGCCCCACACGGTTTCGTAAACAAAGAGGGAACTTTGAAACGGAAGCGTGAAAATGAAGGCCTTAAAAAGAAGTCCACTCCATTTATTCTTCAGTTGTCGGTGGAGCCACATAGGTGGGTTTAATTCCACTGGTTGGGATTAGAGCTTGAA
>CALRCE010000023.1:0-4378 GCA_943354505.1 Candidatus Peribacteria bacterium | reverse complement strand
GAATTTGTTCGGAGAGAGACATCAGCACATCTTGGCTGCGCGCCGTTCCTAGAATGTCGGAAATTCCGTCGAGGAAGATGCCTTGATAGGCAGCCGAATCGCTCATGGTGAGATCTGTGGCGTAGCCCACTTGAGAAGCAAATACCCCATAGATCGGATCTTGCATTTGTTCGTTGATGAGGCTGCGTAAAGCGCTGGGTCTGTGCGTGGTTTCGTTGTAGGTCTTGAGCAGATCGGGGGCTGTCATGCTGAGTAAAAAGTCCCAAGCTACGTCTGAATTTGGACTGGTGCGTCCGACCACGGGGACAAAATAATTGGCGTAAGCGATTCTACTGTCGGCAGAGGTCTCGGGGTCTTCCACTTGAGGGGCCGGAGCGATTTTGATATCTCCCCAATCCATGGTCTCTTCTCCTTCTTCTGAAAGACGAGAGACTTCGTTGATCAAATCTTCGTAGGTGTAAGAATAACCGAACATCATGGATACTTTTCCTTTTGCGAATGTGGAGAGGTCTTTTTCGGAACTGTCCGCGTCGGCGAGGTATTTGTTCCAGCTGTAGTTCTTTTTGCTGGGGAGTCCAAAGCTAGTGAAGAGTTCCAGTGCGGCGAGCGCATTGGGGTCGTTTCCGAAAAGAACTTTGGTGTAGTCTCCGGTGTAGAAACTGGTTTTATATTGAAGCATCATCATCATGAGCACGTCGAAGGCTCGCAAAATATTGTCTCCTCGTCCCAAAGCGATTCCGGATCGAGCGAAGCGTTCGAAACTTTGATCTTGTTTGTTGAGCAAGCTCACGTCGTTTTTAATTCCTTCCCAAGTGGTGGAAGGTTCGCCTTGCGAAGGGATTGCGTCTTCGAAGTGAGAATCGTTGTAGTAGAGCGCCAAGGTGTCCACGTAGAGAGGAATTCCCCAGATTTGTTCGATGCCATTTTCATCAGGGATGATCAGATCCTTAGCCGTGATGTCCACGAAGCTGCTGCGAAACTGATCCACGGTCACCAGCGTTTCTGGGGCTGGAGTGAGCTTTTTATAATCTTCAGGAAACCAACTGTTGTTCAGCATGAAGAGGTCTGGCCCTTCCCCCTCAGCCAATTCGTTGACGATCAAATCCATGTACTCTTCCGGGTCTGTAAACTTCTTGTACAAAATTCTGACGTTGGGGTGGGCGTCTTGATAATTTTCGATGAAGGGAGTCATCACATCTTCGTTATCGAAGAGCCCGTAAAACGTTAAGGTCACTGGAATCAACTCGACTTTGGTGGTGGTTCCTTTCCTTTGGCAACCCGTTAGGAGGTTTGTGGAAAGCAGACCGAGGAGGAGCAGCGAACAGAGAAAACGTTTGTTCATGGGCGGGTGGCGTGAGGATCTTGGACCTATTCTAACAGTTGCAGCGCTCTCAGAAAATAGCGTTTTGAGAGGGCGTACCAAATCTTTTTTTGAGCTGTTTTTGGAAAAATTAAACGGACTATCTTCAGGATTTGAATCACGAGCGAGCTGCCTAACATTTGAAAAGCCAAGCGTTTGGGTCCGGTGGGAAGCACTTTTATCTTCGGATGAAGCTTTTCGAATATCTTTCCGTTTTTCACGAGGCTTTGCATTTTTCGTTCCAAATCTTTTTCTTCTAACAAGTGATCGTGATGAGCCAAAGCTTCTGAGGAGTAGACCAATTTTAAATCCTCATTTTTTTCCAATCGATAGGCCAATTCAATGTCTTCCCAACCATAACCTTTGAAGGCGGTGCTGAACCCATTTTTCTTGAGGAGGGCTGTTTTAATGGAAAGGTTGGAGGTGTAAAAATGCCAAAAGTCTGTGATTTCTCCGTCTTTCAAACTTCCGTAGTCGAACTGGTAGCCTCCATTGGTCATCCATTCCATGAAGGGTGTGATGGTGTGCTGTGGATCCCATTCTGTTAAGCC
Organism: Candidatus Peribacteria bacterium; assembly: GCA_943354505.1. Classification (GTDB taxonomy): domain Bacteria; phylum Patescibacteriota; class Gracilibacteria; order UBA1369; family 2-02-FULL-48-14. Next base: position 2,467 of record CALRCE010000023.1, on the reverse strand, counting down.
CAAGCAGGCCCGATTTTTTTGCGGATTTTTTTTATGAAAATGGTGATGCGCTTCCAGGAACGTGGGGCTGGCGTAAATGTCGTCCCCCATGAAGAGCACGATCTCTCCGAGAACGTGCTCCATGGCTTTGTTGCGGGCGATGCCCTGCCCCTGATTTTTTTGAAGTAAAACGTGGCGGCCTTTTGAGGGATTCTTCCACTCTTTCAAAAACTGTGGGGTTTCATCAGTGCTTCCATCGTCCACTACCCAGATTTCGTAGAAGCTTTTTTCTAAGGATTGCTCCTCCAAACGAAGCAAACACTCCTTGAGTTTTTCAACTCTATTGTAGCTTGGGATGACGACGCTGAGCACGGGTTTCATGCCCTCAGAGTAGCTTTTTTTCAGGCTAGAGCCAACTCTTTGTCGTGCTGCGCTTTGCTTTCGAGCTCTTCGGTGTCTACGCGTTCTTTTTGCCATTGTAGAAGCGTGATGGTGCTGGCCACGACTTCGGTGATGTAGTGCATGGTTTTATCCTTGGCTTCGTAGGAGCGATTGGTGAGTCGCCCTTCCAAAAAGATGGGTGAGCCTTTTCTTAAAAACTTTCCACTGAGATCGGCCAAGTGATCCCAGGCCACCACTCGGTGAAAGTCCACGCTTTTTTTGAGTTCGCCCTCGGCATCGAACCATTCATTGTTGGTGGCGATGGCGAAACTGCTCACGTGCTTTTTGTTTTTGGTGTTTTTGACTTCTGGATCTGCTACTATGTGGCCAAGGAAGGTCACTCGGTTGATGCTTTTCATAAGATTTGGGGTTAATGAATAAGCATCTCCGTTTTATCCCAACGACCTGACTAGAATCCTGAAATTTAGCTTAAACTTTCCTTAAATTTTTCTGACAAATTGAAAATGTTCACGGGACTTGTTCAAAACTTGGGGACAATTGTAGAAATAGAAAAAAAGAAAACGGGTTTGGAGTTTCTGGTTCACAGCGACTTGGCTGCGGATCGGTTCAAAAAGGGAGCCAGCGTGGCGGTGGACGGCGTTTGCCTCACCGTTGAGCAGCACTTCCCCGAAGGAAATTTTTTAGTCACGGCGGTTTCTGAAACCTTGGATCGCAGTACTTTGGGTTCTTTTAAAGTTAAACAAAAGGTCAATTTGGAAACGGCTCTCACCTTGGACACCCCTTTGGGGGGTCACTTGGTTTCGGGTCATGTGGATGGTGTGGGGATTGTGCAAAAAACGGGAGCGGATTTCAGAATTCAAGTTCCTCAAGAGTTGTTGAAGTTCTTTCCTGTGAAAGGGTCCATTGTCGTCAACGGCGTGAGCCTCACTCTTTCTGGTTTGAGTAAAGACGAGGTTAAAATTGCGCTTATCCCGGAGACGCTTAAAGAAACCAACCTGGGCCTCCTTAAAAAAGGAGGTCTTGTTAATCTTGAAGTGGATCTGATTGCGCGTTATCTTGAAAGCCTATTAGGCTCTAAACTATGAATCCATTGATTGTTTATTCTCGTTTCAATGAAGACGTCACGACTCCTCTTTTGGAGGCGTGTGTGAAGGGTTTTTTGGAACAGGGTTTTGAACCCACGGTCATGGATGTGCCGGGTGCGGTGGAAATTCCTTTGATGATTCAAAACTTATTGGATCGTGAAGCTTTTGATACGGTGGTGGCTTTGGGTTGTGTGATCAAGGGTGACACGGAACATTACGATGCCGTCTGTGAAATGTGCAGTGCAGGCATTATGGATGTGATGCTGACGAGCGGCGTGCCGATCGTCTTTGAAGTTTTGATGGTGGACGACAAGCAAAAAGCCTTGGATCGAATTTCTAAAGGCTATGAGGCGGCGTTTGTTGCGACCGAGATGGCTTCTAAACTAAAAACCGAGCTTTAGGCCCAGATTTGTCGGATGAACTTGCGCCATTTTTTAACGGCTGATTTGCAGAAGAACCAGTTGAGTCCCAAGATGGCCCAAGGAGCTGCTCCGGTGCTGTTTGCGAGTGTGTCTGAGAACAAGACTGAAGTGGTGTAGTTGTTGGTGAACACATTGTTTTCTATTCCGTGAACATAGAGTTCGTAGGTCAATCCTATTCCTAAGGAAAGGATGAGGCCGGTGCCCACTCCGCTGAGAACGTCTGTTTTTAGGTTCTTGTATGACATCATATGATTGTACCACTCTTTTCAAGTTCTGTCATATCTTTCTTTTTCTCTATTCCTCAATAATCCTTAAAATGGGGCTGATTTAATCCTGATTATGAAACTCCGCACTCTCGAAAATATCCCTTTTAATGGAAAAACAGTTCTGCTTCGCACCGATTTTAATGTGCCGCTCCAAAATGGAGTGGTGCAAGACCAGACACGACTTCGAGAAAGCTTGCCGACGATTCAGTTTTTGCTCGAAAAGGGTGCCAAAGTGGTGATCGCCACGCACTTGGGTCGTCCTAAAGGTCAGGTGCTTGAAGAACTTCGTTTGAATGCCGTGGCCACTGCCCTT
>CALRCE010000022.1:17385-22691 GCA_943354505.1 Candidatus Peribacteria bacterium | reverse complement strand
CGAATTGCACGGTCTTTCCGCTCACACTCGTCAAGAACTTGGCGTCGGGAACGGCTGCGAGGGAGTCTATATAAATGGTCACGGCGTCCGATTCATCTGTGGCTCCTGAGCTGTCTTCCACTTTCAGCCGGACACTGATGCCGTCTGGGTGAACTTGAGAATAAGCATAGGTGTAAGAGCTGGAGGTGGTGGCCTCATTGTTGTAAAATAGATCGCCTTCAATGTCCCACCAATAATTTACGATTTCTCCATCGGGATCGTAAGACAGACTGGAGAATGTGATTTCTTCTCCCACGTGCGCAGAATTTTTATCCACGGCGAAGTCCGCAGTTGGACTGTCGTTGGGACCGTTGAGCACGGAGAGGGTTGGGATGTTGTCTTCTTCTAGCTCATCGTAGCTTCCCACGGTTTGGTTGTCGTTATCGGTGACTTCCACTCCAAAGCCATATTCTTTTTGCTCGCCTTCCAAACCGTTGGTGTTGATGGTGAGAGTGAAACTTCCGGACTGAGAAATCACGGTTCCCAATTGAGTGGCGGAATCGTCGGTGTCGTAATACCATCCTTTAATATAAGTGATGCTTCCGTCTTCATCTGAAGCGGAAACGGTCACGTTCACTTTAAGAGGAGTGGTGGGTTCCGTGGTGGTTTCTGGAACCACGGTGATGCTGTGAATCTCTGGGAGCAAACCTTCGATATCGACAGAAACAGAAGTTGTGTCGCTGATGGCAGGGTCTGATTTGTCTTTGACGGTGAGTGTCACATCAAAGGTGGTTTTTTCTTCAAATTTATGAGTCACGGTGGATTGAGAGGCGGTGGTTCCGTCCCCAAAGTTCCAGCTGTACGTCAAGTTGTTGTCGGTTCCATCCACATTGACGGAGTTGTCTGCCGAGAAGGTGAATTTTGTCTTCACACTTCCCGTGTAGGTTGGGCCTGAACCGATGTCCACGCCATCGCTGCCGATGCCGATCACCGCAATGGGGGCATTGCCAGCTCCGATGTAAACACGAGCCGTGTCGGAGTTGCTGTTCTGTTCTTCGGTGTCGTCGTAGGTCGTGAGGGTCACATAGAAGACTCCGGCTTCTTTGTAGGTGTGAGTGAAGATGGATTTTCCGTTCGTGAGGCTGTCGGTGAAGTCGGTTTCGCCGTCTCCGTAGTCGATCTGGAAGGCGGATCCGAATTCCGTTTGCCCTGTGAATTCTACTTCCACTTGTCCGCTGTCGTCGAGGTGACGGGCTTCGTCGCCGTTCACACTGAGATCGACATCGAGAATGGATTCGATTTTAATCGTGGCCGTGGCGGTGTCGCTCTTTTGAATGGATTCGATGTGTTGATCGTGTCCGGTCAAAACAACGGTGTAAGAACCTGCGTCCAGGAATTGCACCGTCATTTCAGAAAGATCGTCGGATTGTTCCAAAATGGTGTAGTCTTCGCCTTCAAAGCCTCCGAAATCCCAAGAATAAGTCAGGGTGTCCGCAGCGTCGGGGTCGTAGCTGTCTCGAGCGTCGAAGGTCACGACTGAAGGCTGATTCTCATTTTCTACGGTATATTTATAAGTCACCACGGGCGCCTGAGATTCCACGACCACAAAGGCGGTGGCGGTGTCTGATTTGGAAGAAGTGTCGGAAATGTTGAGACTCACATCATAAATGCCAGGATCGGTGAGGGCGACTTTCACGCTGCTTCCGGTGCTTTGAGACAGAGTCACTGAACTTCCGTCTTCTTTGGTTAAGGACCATTTATAAGAGCTGATGGATCCCACGTCTGCCGTGGAAGATGATCCGTCTAGAGTGAAGGTAGTGCCTGCGATGCCGGACTCAGGGCTGGTCTCGATACGAGCGGCTGGGGTGGCCACATACAGTTGGAAGTACTTGCTGTCCTTCACTCCCTCTTGATCGGTGACAGTGAGCGAAACATTGTACACGCCTTGTTTGCTGTAAAAATGTCTGACGGAGGCTGCTTCTTCTAAGTTCCCTGCGACTGTTTCGTTGTCTCCAAAATCCCATTCGTAGTAGGAGATTCCAGAGGTGTTTCCATCTCCATCGGTGGTGGCGCTGGCGTCGAATAGAATTCCTGATTCAGAAGAAGCTTCTGTGGCCGTGACTTTGAATTTGGAATTGTTTGTTGCGGGGGTTTTCGTGAAATCTGCAATCGTTTGAGCATCATCAGAGCCGACTTTTGCCGTGATGACGATCAAAGATTTTGCCGGAGCCACTTTGATGCTCACCGTGGAAACCCCTGCTGCAATATTGGCTTCAGAGCTTAAGACTCGTACTTTGACACGGTAGGTTCCCGCTTCTTCAAAAGTGGTGCTGATGGAGTCGGCGCCCAAGTCTTCTCCTTCGGCGGATTCGTCAAATTCCCCGTCTCCGTCTAAGTCCCATTGGATTTGGCCTTCTCCTACCGTATTTCCACTGGGGTCTTCGGTGCCGAGAATGTTGAAATTGACCAAGAGAGGGGCATTCCCTTCCACGGTGCTGGCGGTGAGACTGACTTGCACAAATTCCACATTTTTAACCAGAACGTAGAGGTCGTTCATGGCGAGCGTGATGTCTTGGATGCTGCTGTTTGTGATTGTTGTCTTTGCCGTTTCAAGCGAAGCTTCAGCAGCCTCCAATGCACCAGTGATGTCATCGAGTGAAGATGTTCCTGTTGCGTTGCCACTGACGTCGAATAAAAGCTTGAGGTCTTCAAACTGGCCAATGAGACCTGTCGTTTCTTCAGCCGAACCAATGGCTTCTTGGTAGTCCGCTTCAGCACTGTCTTCCAAAGCAATGAAGTAATTACAAATGTTGGGATCTACCGCTTGGACGTCTGCGTCGGTCGTGGACCAACCCAATCCGGAGCTCAAACTGCCACTGCTCACTGAGAAGTTCGCATAGTCGCAGGATTCTGCTGCTGGATCCGAATCGTCGGTTAAGTTGCTCGTGCCATTTTGAAGGTACTGATAGAGCTGATAGGCATCTTCGTACGTATCGCTCAAAGTGTCTGTTTCAGCCATGATGTTCTGAGCGGATCTCGCGATCGTTGTCATGTAGGTGTCGACAGCAGCTTCATCCAGTACCGTATAGGTGTCCGCGTGTTCGTCGTCTTGTCCTGTTACAAATTCAGCGGCAAATTCAATGTAGCCTCCCACACTGTAATCGTTTGATGTAACCTCTACCACAACTGGTGCTTCTAAAGCTTCCATAGTGGCAATTTCTTTGTTGACGGCAATGAAAGTGCTGTAGGCCTCCACATAGTCTGTTGTGATTTGTTCGATTTCATCCAAAACGTCTTGCACATCAAATGCGGCTCCGGACTCATTAATGGTTTCCCCATTGAGAGCCGTTCCGTTCCCACTGCCCGTGTCTCCGCCTCCCACTTGGAGGATGGTGTTCACAAAAGCAAAGGAGCCTAAAATGATAACGATACCGATCACGGAGTAAGTGATGGCTTTTTTGGCTTTCCCTGTCTGCTCTTCATCTCCACGGCTGGTCACGTACAACAGACCTCCATAAATCACGGTCACCACACAAATCAGTCCTACAAAAGACAAGGCGAAGTTGACCACGGTTTGAATGAAGTCTCTTGCGTTGGTGCTTTGAGTCAATGCAGAGTCGTATCCTGAAGCATCCGGTTCTTCTAAACTTCCGGTGTACTCGGTGAAGTCTGTGACCGTGTCGCTGGTGTCACAACCCATGGCTCCGGCCAAACTTTCATCGATGTTTGCACAGTCTGAAGCTTGGACATCTCCCTCTTCTGCATCTTGATCACCAATAGAAACGGTGATTTCGGCACTTGCGAGGGGCACTGAGAACAGGAGGCCCCCTAAGAGGAGCGTGAGAGCGGCGAACGTGCGGAGTTTTGAAATCATGGCGTGAAGTCTTTCCATAGTATTATAGAGGGTTATCTAGAAGTATCAAGGTTAACGAACGTATTGGTGAAGGCGTAAGCGGCAACAGCGATCACAATTCCTATTAAAGCGGAGAAGATGACCTTCTTTGCCTTGGACGTGTTGTCTTCGTTGGTTGAAGCGGTTGTATACAGGAAGCCTGCGTAGAGCAACATAATGAAGGAAAGCGTACCCATGGTTCCCGCCACAAAGTTCGTGAGGTTGGCAAAGAGAGATTTGGCTGCCTCGATTCCCAGTTTCTGTCCATTGTTGTCGAAGATGATGTCTTTGACCACGAATTCAGAGATTCCAATCACAAAGAGGCCCACCAAGGCCCATTTGATTTGGTTTTTAGCTTTTCCGATTTGGTCGTCACTGGCCGATCCGGCTACATAGCGCATTCCGGCGGTGACCAGCATGAAGACCGCAATGGCTCCCATCACCGTTTGCCCTAAGGTGTAGACCCCTTTGAACAAATTAGAGCTTCGCCCGGCAAATTCTTGAACTCCAGTGGTGCCCCCACGGAAGATTTCTCCTTCAGCACCGAAGATCACGTTCACCACTGAATCTGAAACGAAAATCACGATCAAGCCTTCGATGGCGTATTTGATGAAGTTTTTGGACTGGCTCATCACTTCTTCACTTTCTTGACCGGCCGTGACCATGCGCACTCCCATGATCACCGTGACCAGCACGGCAATGGGCGTCACGATCAATTTGAAGAAATCTAAGAAACGACGGATCCCGGCCACGATCACATCGGAACCTTCTTCTGTGTCGTCGCTGATGCTGTTGAAGGCTGGCAAGGTGATGCCTTCCGCCCCTTCTTGTACATTCTGACTTTCTTCCGCGACGTCTTCTTGAAAGGTGTTCAGCATGTCTTGGAAGGTCGTTCCGGCGGCTTGCGCACTGGGCACCATGGGCAAGACGAGGCTGAGTGTAAATAGAAATGTGAAAAGCAGTTTTTTCATTTTAGAATTGTCCTGAGATTACGGTGGAGACCAAAGCGAAGGCTCCATAAATGATCACGATTCCAATGATGGAATTGGTGATGATTTTTTTCGCCAAGCCTGTTTTTTCTTCGTCTCCTTGAGAAGTGATGTATAAGAAACCACCCACCACAATGCCCAGCATCATGATGGGGCCCACAAAGGTCACTAGAAGATTGGTGACTGCCACCAGTTGCCGAATGAATTCATTTTGGTCGAGGGCTATTACGGTCGCTTCGGCACTGGTGCTGTAACTGGTGACGTAGAATATTTTTCGAATGAATAGGTCAGAAACGATGACCAAAAGGAGTCCTAAAGAGCTCACTGTGAGTTGTTTCTTTGCTTTGGTCACGTCGTCGTCGTTGTCCCCTGCCATCACCAAAGTGGCCCCGGCTCGTACCGCCATGAGTGTCGCCAAACTTCCCAAAAGGTATTTAACAAAGGTG
>CALRCE010000022.1:0-17375 GCA_943354505.1 Candidatus Peribacteria bacterium | reverse complement strand
GTCGAAACCCTGCACTCGTTCCGTGAAACTTTCGGGATCGTCGATGAAGTTTCCTTGGCGATAGTCGAATACTTCTGAAATAGGACCTGCGATGCTGATCATCAGGAGGCCGATCACTCCGTAAGTGATGGATTTGCGCTGGGTTTTCACGGTTTCTTCATTGTCCCCGGAAATCACCATGGTGAACCCGGAAATGACGATGAACAGAACGGAAATCGCTCCCAGGATGATTCTGAGGTTTCTGGCCACAGGGCCCAGGAAGTCTTCCAATTTTTCAATTGCGGTGTTTCCTTCAGGAGTGGCCACGTTCAGTCCTTCGGTGCCTGGAAGCGGTAAAAAACTGGCCATGGCGGTTTGAGAGTGCGTCAAAATTGCACTCAGTACGACTCCGAGCAATGCTGAGAGCAGCAAACCGTAAACCTGTTTTTTATCTTTCAGGGGTGCCATACGTGAATTTAATCTAGTCATTGTATCATAAAACTCAGGTTTGAGGAAGCTAGAAAGCTAACTTTTCCCTTAGCGCTCCAAGGCCGCTGGGCCGGTCTTACTTGCGTCAAAAGTTGGCTTTCCAGCTTCCGATTTGTTTTTATGGGTTATAAATCCCTTGCTTCTGCTTCAAAACACGGTGTAGAATTGTATTCGCATAAAGGCCCAAGGCTTTTTTGGCATAACTAACGACTGTATGAACGCAAAAAAATCCGCTTCCGAATCTAAGAATCCAATTGTTGCTTATTTCTCGGGAGCTTTTGAGGAATTTGGCAAGATCACCTGGCCCACTAAAGAACAAGCCGCTCTCCTCACGGGAATCGTGGTGGGAGTGTCTTTCGTTTGTGCTCTTGCGCTGGGACTTTACGACTTTGGTCTCAATTCTCTCTATCAATTCGTTCTCGAAAAACTTTCTTAATTATTATTTAACTGCTTTGCAGCGATGGCTAAACAGGCAAAAAACACCGGTCGTCACTGGTATGTGATTCACACGTATAGCGGTTACGAAGACGCAGTACGCGAAGCGCTCATGCAGCGTATTGAGTCCATGAACATGCAGGACAAGATCTTTGACGTGATTGTTCCTAAAGAGACTCAAATTGTGGTGAAGAAAGGGAAACCAAAAACAGAGAAGAAACGTCTTTTCCCAGGTTATGTGCTCGTGGACATGATGGTGGACGATGAATCGTGGTACGTGGTTCGAAACACCCCCAACGTGACCGGATTCGTAGGCTCTGGAACCATTCCAGTTCCCGTCTCCGCTGAAGAATTTGGCGTGATTTCTCGCTACCTCGAAGACGACAATGCGCCCAAGTTCAAGATCAGCCTTTCCAAGACCGACTTGGTCATGGTTTTGGATGGACCTTTTGCAGGCTACGAAGGTGTGGTCAACAGCATTGACGACGAAAAGGGTAAGGTTAAGGTGATGATTTCTATCTTTGGACGCGAAACTCCTGTTGAATTGGATTTCGACCAAGTCAAAAAGAAGTAGCGCCCTGCACTCCTTATTTCTATGCAAAAATTCACGGCCTTTTCCATCCTTCTTTCCATGATTGTGGTTCTCGCCACGGTGGATGTTCTTTTTCATGATTATTTGGGAGGAAATGAAGTGGCTGTGGTCCAAGAGGTGGACAGCACGGTGGACACGACACAAGACAGCTCAACGGAGGAAGTCGATACTGTTACTACTGACGAGGTCGCTCCCACAGAAGTCACACCCATTGAAGAAACTCCTGCCACGGACGAGACCCCCGTGGAACTGCAAGAAGAACACATCAGCACCTGGTTCACCGGTGACCTACTGACTCAGGCTGGGTTTGTGAAACCCGTGGTTAAAGAAGCTCTTTTCTCCGGGCTTATTTTTCAGATCATTCCGTTCAGTGATGGAGCCAACACTCAAACCCTGCAACTCAACTTTTTTGATGGAGAGGTTTATGTTGGAACTTTTTACGAAATCGTTTATGCGACCGACACCGGTTCTTTTCAGGGTTACTTGAGTTTGCGTGAAGCCGCGAAAAGCCTCACCGACCTCGGCACGGTGAACGAAGTGAATATGTATGGCGACGCCTCTTTTTATTTCAACCATAAGACTAAAGTGAAGACGGTTCACATGCTCGCTTTGTATGGAAATCGAGTGCTTGGCTTTGAGTACGCCCAGAGTGAACATGAGAAGATGAAAAAATTGTTTGACATCCTTTCGGCTCTTCAGTAGAGTTTGCAGGCTTTAAAAAGATTATGGCTCCTAAAAAAATCAACGCGATTGTTAAACTGCAAATTCCTGCTGGGAAAGCAAACCCAGCACCTCCAGTGGGTACCGCTCTCGGGCCACACGGAGTGAATTTGCAAGCTTTCTGTACCGAGTTCAACGAAAAGACTCGTCCTATGGGAGACACGGTTATTCCGGTGATCATCACGATCTTGGAAGACCGCAGTTTCACCTTCATCATGAAGCAGCCTCCTGCTGCAATCTTGATCAAAAAGGCCATCGGCCTTGAGAAGGGATCCGCTGTTCCTCACAAGGACAAAGTAGGAACGATCAACCGAGCTCAACTCGAAGAAATCACTAAAATCAAGATGGAAGACCTCAATGCAAACGATGTGGAAGCCGGCATGAAGATCATGGCTGGAACTGCTCGAAGCATGGGAGTGAAAGTGGAATGGTAATTCAACAATAAATCACGGGGGAGGTCGCGAGACCGCTTGCACCCCATAACCCCTCTTTTATGTCACACGGCAAAAAGTATCGAGCCGCGCTCGAAAAGATTGAAGCTGGAAAGCTTTACCCTCTTGATGAAGCCGCTGCACTCGTGAAGGCCACCGCCGCCACGAAGTTCGACTCTTCCATCGAAATTCATTTGAACCTTGGGATCGACCCCACTCAAGCGGAACAAATGATTCGTTCCACCGTTAGCCTTCCCCACGGAACCGGTAAAAAGGTTCGTGTGGTGGCCTTCGTGACCGAAGATCGCGTGAAAGAAGCGAAAGAAGCCGGCGCGATTGAAGCCGGATCAGATGAACTCATTGAAAAGATTGAAAAAGGATGGCTCGATTTCGACACCGCTGTCGCAACTCCTGACATGATGAAGGGACTTGCTAAAGTGGCTCGTCAACTTGGACAAGCTGGACTCATGCCCAACCCTAAGGCTGGAACCGTGACTCCCAATATTTCTGGAGTGATTTCTGATCTCATCAAGGGTCAGGTTGAATTCCGCAATGATAAGCAAGGAAACCTCCACAATGTGGTAGGTAAAGCTTCCTTTGACGACAAGAAATTGGCTGAAAATGTTGCTTCTTACCTCAAAGCTGTGAACGAAAAGAAACCTTCTGCGGTAAAAGGAACCTTCATCAACTCCATCACGCTGTGCGCAGCCATGGGACCTGCCGTGAAAGTGGCCGTGAACGAAACCCTCAGCGCTCTGTAAATTGGCGCGCTTAACTGTACTTCCCTCAAAAGAGTCTCGAAAGAGGCTCTTTTTATTGTTCTGACTCTTGCTCTTTTTGAGATTTCTCCCACTTTTTCAGGATGGAATCGTAGGTCGTCATCGTGGTGTCTTGACCAATCTGATCTCCAGAAATCTCCATGTTGTCTCTGTACCAAGATCCATTGTGCTCATGATAGACGGTGCCTGAAATGGCTACATCTGATCCATTCCAAATGGTCTCTAGCTCCAAGACTTCAAGGTCTTCTTCAGAAAAGAGGTCCAACTGATAACCCGGAATCATTACAAAAGGCGCTCCATCCCTATTCGGTAAGACTTTCGTCTCTTCGCTCCAAGTCCATCCTGTAACTCCCGCTTCGTCCATGAGCTGTGTGAACGCTTCGGCTTCTTCTTCACAGTCTTCTGTGTGGCCTAGGCATGCTTGTTCGTTCTGTCTTTTTGCTTTTATTTCACTTAATTTAACTCGTGCCAAAGCCTGCTCTTCTTTAGAAAGATCTTGCAAACACTCTCTCCACTCACGTTCTCTATCTTGCCTTTCAGGACCGCCTCCTTCCATCTCTCCCAAGGCTTCGGCTTCAAATTCACAAGGGATGCTTCCACTGGGTTCGCTCAAGATTCTTTGAATCCATTCCGCGTCTTTTTTACCTTTTTCGTTCACTTCTGTTTTCGGTCTTGGGGCTTTTTGTACTACACTGTCGTTGGCAATACCTTCGTTGTCCTGCCAATCCAGTGTCCTCAGTCCAAGGGCTCCAGCGGCTAGGATCAAAGGCACTGCAAGTAAGGATCGTCTGTCCATGTTTCTGTTGTTTAGTCTGCTACTATACTAGATATACCAAATCTGTCTATACCTATGCACATCCGCATTCAACGCATCGATAAGACCCTTCCCCTTCCCACTTACGCGACGGAAGGAAGCGTGGGTTTTGATTTGCTCGCACGAGAAACGGTGGTTATCGAGCCAGGTCGGATTGAACTCGTGCCTGGAAATGTGATTGTAGAAGTGCCCAAGGGTTATATGCTGGCAGTGGCCTCTCGAAGCAGCACTCCCAAAAAGAAAGGCCTCACTCCTCCGCATGGTTTTGGGGTGATTGACCGGGATTACTGTGGACCCGAGGACGAGGTGAAGATTCAGGTTTATAATTTTTCGGACCAGCCTGTGACGGTGGAAAGGGGTGAAAAGATTGCTCAAGGAGTGTTTGTACGTGTGGACACCTTCGAATGGGAAGAAGTGGACAGCATTCGAGATGAAAGCCGTGGAGGGTTTGGCAGTACAGATTAATTTTAAAACATGCGAAAGATAATTTTCTTATTCTTGTTTCTACTTCCAGCTTGTGGATCTACTGTATCTACAGAGCATATTTCAAAAATTAATGATCTTTTAGAATCGAAAATTGGAGAGAGCACTTCTATTGAGACTCTTGATGAAAATACTTCTACTAACCGCGATCAAGACGAATGGTCGAGTATTTATAGTGACCCGAAAAAAGTTGTTGTTTGGGCTCTTGATCATCTTGCCTTGGTTAAAGTGTGTGAGGAGGGATTCACGATTTCTGAAAAAAATGAGCGTTACCTGTGTGCCGGAAATGTTTTTTTTGAATTTGAAAAGAACGATGGGTCACCTCTTGTCATTCCTCAAGGATTGAGTGCCACCTTGAATATGAACCTCGATAATCCAGGTGGCTCTATGTTTCGTTACACTGTTACCCCTGATGAGTCTTATCTGCTTTATTTTGAGACTCAAAGTAATGGAGATGAGGCATTAAAGGCTTTGAATCTTGAGACTCAAAATGTTGCTACGCTTATGTCTATTCTGAGTTATGACCCCAATTCGTGTAGCGGTTTGGATTTTTTTGGGTGGAATCCTAGTGGTGATAAACTTGGGTTTGTTGTCCGAAATGAATCTTTAGACTCAGATTACCCGACTGACACAAAAATCTTCATCCTTTCAATTGAAGAAGGTGAGATCATACAAAAGAACAAATATAATCTATCTGTTTATACAGACTGTAGCGCCAACAATGGACCTTTCTTCACTATTTCTTGGCTCGACGATGCAAGCATTCAATATTATGACAACGATCTGATACCAAAAGAAGAAAACTATCCAACGAATGAGTTTTTCTCAGCTATGAGTGATGCCTGGGAGACTGGCAACTATTGGGGTGATTATGTTTGGATACAACACTATAACGTTCAATAAATGCTCATCACTCTCTACGGCATCAACAACATCGGCAAAACCACCCACGCCTTGCGACTGGTGGAAAGACTGAAGGCCGAAGGTTACGACGCGGTGCACATCAAGTATCCGGTCTATGATTTGGAGCCGACGGGTGTTTTTTTGAACAAGTTCTTGCGCAGCGGAGGTGCTCAAAGTATTTCAGAAGAAGAGCTCCAAATGTGGTTCACCTTAAATCGTTATCAGTTTGAACCTACGCTAAAAGAATACTTGGCGGCTGGGAAAATCGTGGTGGCGGAAGACTACATTGGCACCGGTATTGCCTGGGGCACGGTGAAGGGTGCTTCCACCGAGTGGTTGGAGACTTTGAATGAACATTTGATCAAAGAAGACATTGCTTTGTTTTTGGATGGAGAACGTCATCGCTCGGCACTGGAAGCGGGTCATTTGCATGAAGCCAATGAGGAATTCATGGAACGTTCCGCTACCGTGCATCGTGAACTCGCGGCGCGCTACGGTTGGATTCGTGTGGAGGTGGCGGAGGCCAAAGAAGAGACTGCAGAACGACTGTGGACTGCACTATCCTTGCATCTCCCGCAAAAATAAGGTTTAATATTGGCCTAAAACCCTGACTAATGGCCACCCTGCTGGAAGGACGCGCTGTCTCAGACGCCTTACTCGCTCAAGTACAAAGCGATGTGGCGGAACTGAAACAGAAGGGTATTTTGCCGAAGCTCGTGGTGCTTTTTGTGGGTGAAAATCCGGCCAGCCAAGTCTATGTGCGTAAAAAACAAGAAGCCTGTGAAAAAGTGGGTATGCTCAGTGAAAAATTGGTTTTGCCAGACACGATCAGCCAAGAAGACTTGCTCGCCGAAATCGAACGCCTCAATAAAGATGCCAGCGTGACGGGAATGATTTTGCAATTGCCGATTCCAGCCCATTTGGACGCGCCCAAAATCATCAAAGCCATTGACCCCAGCAAGGATGTGGATGGGTTCCAGGCCTACAACGTGGGCAAAGTATTTTTGAGCGCGGAGTTTGAGAACATGGCTCCTTGCACTCCCAAAGGAATCACCAAAATTTTGGAATTTTATAAGATCGATGTGAGCGGAATGGACGCGGTGGTGATCGGGCGCAGCAATATTGTGGGCAAACCCATGGGCATCATGCTGCTCAACCGAGATGCCACTGTGACACTATGCCACAGCCGGACGAAAAATTTATCCACGTACACGAAAGAGGCGGATTTGATTGTGGTGGCGGTGGGAAAAGCCAAATTTTTGACCGGAGACATGGTGAAAGAAGGTGCGATTGTGATCGACGTGGGGATGCACCGAATGGAAGATGGAACTTTGTGTGGAGACGTAGATTTTGACTCCGTTGAACCCAAAGCCAGCATGATCACTCCTGTTCCCGGCGGTGTGGGCCCCATGACTGTGGCCTGTCTACTCATGAATACCGTGACAGCGGCGCGCAAACAAGCTAATCTCTAAACTCACTTCAACCTATGTGCGGAATTGTCGGCATCCATTCCAATACTCCCGTCGCTAATGAACTCTACGATGGGCTCATGATGCTTCAACACCGTGGACAAGACGCGGCTGGAATGGTGACAATGGAAGGGCGACACATCCACATGCGAAAGGCCGATGGACTCGCGGCTGAGGTTTTTAAGCAAAGCGATATTGAGTTGCTTCGAGGAAACACCGGAATGGCGCACGTGCGTTACCCTACTGCCGGGACTTACAATTCTGCCGAGGCTCAGCCTTTTTATGTGAATGCTCCTTTTGGAATCGCCCTCATTCACAATGGGAATTTAACGAACACCTCTCAACTCAAAAAAGAAGTGCTGAGCACGGATCATCGTCATTTGAATACGGAATCGGATTCTGAAGTTTTGCTCAATATTTTGGCGCATGAAATTGAGGCCTTGGATGCCACTGAAGTCACCGCCGAAGTGGTGTTTAAAGCCATGGAAATGGTTTATAAACGGGTGAAAGGTGCTTATGCCTGCATCGTGATGATTGCCGGCAAAGGAATGGTGGCTTTTCGTGATCCTAATGCGATTCGTCCGCTCATCATGGGGCAACGAAAAGACGACCTCTACACCGATACTATTTTTGCTTCCGAGAGTGTGGCTCTGGATGTGCTGGGCTTTGAAGTGATGCGTGATGTGGCTCCGGGCGAAGTTATTTTTGTGGACAACAAAGGAGTCGTGACCAGTAAGGTGTGTGGCGAAAAACCGGTCTACACTCCTTGCATTTTTGAATACGTCTACTTTGCTCGTCCCGACAGCATGATTGATGACATCTCTGTGTACAAAGCGCGCCTGCGCATGGGTGAAAAGTTGGCGCAAAAAATCAAAGCGGCGAATGTGGAAATCGATGTGGTGATCCCTGTGCCTTCCACTTCTCGACATTCGGCGGTTCCTTTGGCTTATGAACTTGGCGTAAAGTACCGTGAAGGCTTGGTCAAAAATCGCTACATTGGACGCACCTTCATCATGCCGGGTCAGGCCACCAGACAAAGCAACATTCGCCGCAAACTCAATCCCATTCGTTTGGAAATCGAGGGTAAAAATATTTTGCTTGTGGACGACTCCATCGTGCGTGGAAACACGTCTAAGAAAATTGTTGAAATGGTGCGCGACATGGGTGCTAAAAAAGTCTATTTTGCTTCCTGTGCGGCCCCTTTGCACCACCCTTGCGTGTATGGAGTGGACATGCCCAGTCGTAAAGAATTCATTGCCAATGAGCTGACCACCGAAGAGATCGCACGTGCCATTGGTGCGGATGCCGTTTTCTACCAAGAATTGCCAGATTTACTCGAAGCAGTGCGGGAGGGAAATCCAAACATTCAAAACTTCTGCATGGCATGTTTTGATGGCAAGTACCCCACTCCGGATGTGACCGAAGAAGTGTTGCGCGCTGCTGAAGAAAGCCGTTCTTGCGCTCAATTGGAAATGGAACATCAAGTGCCTTTGATTTAATTTCAGTCATGAAGAAAATCCTTTTAGTTGGGAATGGCGCTCGTGAGCATTGCATTGCGGAAACTTTGAAACGCAGCCCTCAAGAAGTGGAGCTGGGCGTTTTTGCGGCAGCTGTGAATCCGGGAATCAAAGCCTTGGCGAGTGAGTACCGTGTGGCCAAGAGTTTGCTGGATTTCGACGCTTTGAAGGCTTTTGCTAGCGCATTCAAACCTGATTTTGCTTTTGTGGGCCCCGACGATCCGATTGGAGCGGGTGCGGCGGATGCGCTGCTCGAGGTGGGTGTCAAAAGTGTGGCCCCCCTCAAGAGTTTGGCGCGACTCGAAAGTTCTAAGTCTTTCACTCGCGATTTGGTAGAAAAGTATAAAATTCCCGGGAATCCCAAATACAAAGTCTTTTTTTCTGAAGAAGGATTGGGTGAATGGATGCAAGAACTCGGCGGCGAATATGTGGTGAAAGCGGACGGGCTTTTAGGTGGGAAGGGTGTGCAAGTTTCGGGTGAACATTTAAAAACGTTTGAAGAGGGAATTGCTTTCGCAAAAGCCTCCATCGAAAAATTTGGCCGCGTGGTGGTGGAAGAAAAATTCATCGGAGTGGAATTTTCTTTACTCAGCTTTGTAGATGGCACTCATGTGGTGGATATGCCGGCTGTGCAAGATCATAAACGTGCTTACGAAGGCGACACGGGGCCCAACACGGGAGGAATGGGAACCTACAGCGATGCGAACCACTCCCTTCCCTTTTTGACAGCAGAAGATGTGGCGGCAGCGCACGATATCACGGTGCAAGTTGCGAAGGCTTTGCGTGAAGAGTGTGGCACCGAATTCAAAGGCATCATGTATGGCGGCTTCATGGCGGTGAAAGACGGCGTGCGACTCATCGAATACAATGCGCGTTTTGGAGATCCTGAGGTGATGAATATTTTGCCGCTCTTGAAAACCGACTTTGTGACAGTGTGTGAGGCGATCATCGCAGGCACTTTGGATCAACTGACGGTGGAGTTTGAAAACAAAGCCACGGTGGTGAAGTACGTCTGCCCTGAGGGCTACCCCAACGCACCTGTTAAGAATGTGAAGATTGAAATCGGGAAGTTGCCCGAGGGTGTGAAAATGTACTACGGCTCTGTGGATGGCCGCGACGATGGACTTTACCTGCTCGGGTCTCGTGCTGTGGCGATGGTTGGAATGGGTGTGACCTTGCCAGAAGCAGAGGTTTTGGCGGAGGCGGCATGTGCGGCTGTGAGTGGCCCTGTGTTTCATCGCAAAGATGTGGGGACGGCGGAGTTGATTGGGAAGAGGGTGGAGATGATGAAGGAGTTGAGGGCTTAGTTTTGAACATTTACACGGGATTTTTTATTCTCGTTTTTTGAAAGTTCAGAAAAATTTAAGGCGTTTGTCAGCTAAATTTCAGCACGACCATCTACGATGGTGCCCGTCTGCATGAATCTGCGATTCAGGATTCCTGTCAGGTCAATCCTCTAGATTGAGCTTGTTCAGCATGTGGCTAGTTCTGGCGACACTGACCGGATCGACACCGAGCCAGTAGGGGTTCGATTCCCCTTAGCTCCACCACTGAACAAACAAAAAGCCCCACGTGTGGGGCTTTTTGACTAGCCTGATACTGGCCGGATCGACATTTCTATTTTAGCTTATGCTGACTTTTTCGTCCATTTTTTCGGTAAAAGACCCTATGTCATCCCCTAAAAAGGGAAGCCTTTTACCGTGAATGATTTATTTCTTTTTCTTCGAAGATTTCTTGGCCTTAGTTTTTTTTGGTGCGGCTTTTTTTGCGGGCGCTTTTTTGGGAACAGCCGTTTTAGGGGCAGATTTTTTCGCTGCCTTCTTCACCGCTTTCTTAGCAGGAGCCTTGTCCATTTTCTCTTCGAGCATGGCTTTTTGTTCTTTTACAAAAGTGGCGACGGTTTTCTTGAAAGCGTCTGCTTTTTTGTTTGCCTTTCTCAGCATGGCATCGAGGTCTGCACGGTGCATGTTCACTGCGTCCGCGGCCATGTTCTTTCCTTTTTCGAGGAAGTCATGAACTTGAGGCTTACTGGCCAAGTCCGAGACCATGTCTTTCATTTCATTCCCCATATTTTCGAGGTCCTTTAAAAGGCCTTTGGTGTCTCCGCTTGCAATCTTTTTGCGAAGATTTTTACCTTCATCCGGTGCAAACAAGAGACCTGTGATGGCTCCGGTCAAAAGACCGAGTCCGAGTGCAATTTTACCAGCTTTTTTTCCCATGGCGTGGAAGTTAAGATAGACTGAGTCTACTTCAGATTGGAGAGAGGGGTCAAACCATTTCTAATAAGGCTTGATGCACGTGCCAGATTGGGAGCCCCACTACATTGAAAAAATCTCCACGAATGCCGCGAATGTAGACACTGCCCAAGCCTTGAATGGCATAAGCGCCGGCTTTGTCCATGGGTTCTCCGGTTTGGACGTAGTCAGCGATGTCTTTTTGCGTCATCGGGAGAAAATCCACTTCGGTGGAGTCTTCAAAACTGATTTCTTTGCCTGAAGCGATGTCTAGGAGCTTCACACCCGTCCAAACGGTGTGGGTTTGACCTTGGAGTTGACCCAACATGCTCATAGCTTCTTCTTGGGTCTTGGGTTTTCCTAGAATTTTGCCTTGGATGCTCACCACCGTGTCCACCCCTAAAATCAGGGCCTTGGGATGACGCGTTTTAACCTCTTCCACCTTCCCTTTTGCGTTTTCACGCACCAAGACTTGAGGATTTGGGAAATGCTCGGGTGTGAATTCTTCAAACGTGTGGGGCACGTCCACTTCAAAAGTCAGTCCGATAAGGTTGAGAAGTTCTTTGCGACGTGGGCTTTGGGACGCTAGAACGAGGGGTTTTGAAAGAGTGGGCATGAAATACTTAGGGGAACGTTTATTTTCCTTTGACAAGTACAGGTTTCAGCCCTATATTTTACGGGCTAATTTTTAAATCACAAGGAAAAGATGCCAATTATCAAGTCTGCCAAGAAACGCGCTAAACAATCTATTGTACGCCAAGCCCGCAACTACAATGTTCGAACCGCTGTCCGCAAAGCAATGCGTGCTGTGATGGATGCTGTGAAAGGTGGCGATAAGGCTGCTGCTGAGAAGTTGATTCCCAATGCTTACAAGCAAATTGACATGGCTCAGAAGAAGAATGTTCTCAAAAAGAATACTGCTGCTCGCCGTAAGTCTCTCATTGCTCGCACGGTTGCTGGCATCGGTACTGAAAAGGCTGCCGCTCCTGTTGCAAAGAAAAAGACTGTTAAAGCTAAGCCTGCAAAGAAAGCTTAAGGCTGAATCACGAGCATGATCCGTTCACCTTCTAAATCCTGGATTGCATCCAGGATTTTTTGTGTCTCGTAAACCACCGCTTCTCCACGACGGGTGCCGGGATCGTTAGCGATAAAACCGGTTTCGGTCGCTGCATAGAGCAGAATCATGTGGTGCTCCGGAGCGGGATCCCCATAGTTGGGGTTGTCTAGAATTTGCCCGTTCACGGGAACAATGAGAAGCGCCCCTTCTTCAAGATAAGCTCGAAGACTTTCTTCGGTGATTTCCCCTGAAAGGAAGGCATTTGTATGTCCAAAGTAATTGACGACGAGTTGCAGAGTTTGAGGAATGTCGGTGAGGCCAGAAGTACCGAAGGTTTTCAGTTCCCAAGCGCCTATTTCTTTGAGTTCGTCGGCGGTGTTGTAGATGGATTCGAATTCTTCTTTGTTGGCCCATTTCATGGCCATCCACACGCAGGCTTCTTCGGCGTAGTCGGACCACGGTGCCTCCCACATTCCAAGAGGGGCTTGAGTGGTGAAAGGAATTTCAATTTCCTCCTGAGTTTCAAGGGCCAAAGGATCCACACTAGGGCGTGTTTCGTCGAATACATCTTCCAAAATCACTGGGACCGTGGCCGAGGTGGTGGTGGGAGCCGTTCGATAAAAGTGATCCGTCACCAAAACTCCATCCAAAAAGGCGATGAGGACGATGAAGAGAAAAAGAGCTTTGTTGTGAAAAGAAGTCATAGGGTATTGGGTTGTTTATTTTACCCTTTTTTAGCTTTTAGGCAAGGTGTTGCAGGGGGATGGGGATTTTGATAGGATGTTTATGACAAACCTTTCTGGGCGCTAACGGCGCGAGGCCCTCACCCCGAGTGAGCTGACAATAGATGAAAGACCTGAATAGAATCCTGAAATTTAGCTTAAATAAAGCTGAAATTTTTCTGACAAATTCAAATCCTTCAATTGGATTGTGTAAAATATGTGCGTTTACAACTCTCCTGCTGCACGTCGAAGTCGATCCATGATGGCAAGACCTAAGCCTTGCTCAGGGAAAGATTGAACTAAAATTTTATTCAATCTGAGAGCGTCGAGAGTGATGAGGCCCGAATAAACGTGGGAACCGATGGTGAGGAGATCCGACTGAGAGCCTAAGTCGAAGTGAGGAAGCTCGTTGGGAAGCTGGGCTAATACTTCGACGGAGGCGAGAATTCCGATTTTTCGTCCTCCGACAGTGGCTTTTTTGATCAACTCTTCTGGCTCCAGAATTTCAAGCTGTGTTTCTGGCGCGTAGTGTTTGAAGTGAGTCCCCGGAGAATGCTCGGACTTGGTTTCGAATACTGGTTTTATCCCAAGTACCCGCTCAATGTCTTCGGGCGTGATGGAGCCAAGGCGGTAGACGTGTGGCACTCCATTTTTTATCTGTAAAACGGTGGATTCCAAGCCGTGCTCAGTGGCACCGCCTTCAAGACAGAGAATTGAGTCCCCAAAATAGCCTTGGACGTGGGCATGGTGAGTGGCGCTGGGCTTCCCTGAAAGATTGGCTGATGGAGCAGCGATTGGCGTTCCTGAGGCCTTGATCAGTTTAAGGGCGAGAGAATGAGCCGGCATCCGCACCGCGACGGTGTTCATTCCACCCGTCACGAGGGAGGAAACCGTGTCTTTTTTTTGAAAAACCAAGGTGAGTGGGCCAGGCCAAAAAGCCGCAATGAGTTTTTGCTCTTGCTCGCCCACTTCGTCTGTCAAAAGGCTGAGATCGGCCACTTCTGCAATGTGCACAATCAGTGGATTGCTGCTCGGACGACCTTTAGCTTCATAAATTTTTTGAATGGCGGAGTCGTTAAAGGCATCCGCTCCGAGTCCGTAAACGGTTTCGGTTGGGAAAGCCACCAGTTCACCGGCTCGAATGAGCGCTGCTGCAGTTTGGAGAGGCTCGTTCATTCAGGGATGGCTTGAGTGCAGTACATGCAGCGTTTGGCTTTGGCCGGAATGTTGGACAAACACTCGGGGCAAGCTTTGACCTTTGTCGTCACTTTCAAGTGCGTTAGCAGTCTGTTCATCGGCGTCACCACAAAGAAGTAAACGGCGAAGGCGATGAGAAGGAAGGAAAGCAGCGCGTTCAAGAATTCACCCATCTGAAAAGTGCTGCCATTGAGTGTGAAATCGAGTTTAGAAAAGTCTGGCACGGCCACCACGGCCCCGATGAGGGGGGTGATCACATCTTCCACAAAAGAAGTCACTACCGAGCCGAAAGCCGCTCCCATCACGACTCCGACGGCAAGATCCACCACGTTTCCACGAAGAATGAATTGTTTAAAACCCTTGAGCATAAGATGAAAGTCAATCTGGTGGACCCAATCGGACTTGAACCGACGGCCTCTTCCATGCCATGGAAGCGCTCTAGCCAACTGAGCTATGGGCCCACATAAAACGTGCAGCAGGAGCTTAACCAAAGTTCTTTAAAAAGAAAAGAGATCCGCTTTAGTGAAGATCGCTGGGCTCCAATTGGTACACATCGGGCAAGTTGCGCATTTTTTCGTTCAAATCGAAGCCAAAACCCACCAAGAAGTTGGGATCGGTGTAACGAAAACCAAGGTATTTTGGCTGGATGACATTGGTTTCTGTTTCTTTGTCGACGAAGGTCACGACTTCCACGGAAGCGGCGCCTTTTTTCAAAAGGTAGTTTTTGACGAAACTCACGGTTTTGCCGCTGTCGATGATGTCTTCTACGAGTAAAACGGTCTTCCCTTTCACGGTGCTGGATGGTTCTTTTTGGAGTGTGAGTTCGCCGCTGGTGGTTCCTGATCCGTAACTGCTCACGGTGAGAAAATCGATTTCGTAGTCGCCTTTGAGCTGCACGAGCAAATGCGACATGAAAAGAGCACAGCCTTTGAGCACGCCGATCAAAAGAATGGATTGGCCTTCGTGGTCTTTGGAGATTTGTTCACCCAGTTCAGCGATGCGGCTGTGGATTTGCTGCGACGTGTAGAGGAGTTTCATGCTAAGCGTGGTAGATGGGATTGGCGGAGCCCCAGGCACAGTGGGTTTTACCAAGATGGGTGGCGTAAGAGCCGGCTCCCGATGCCTCCCCTCTGCGCTCATATCGTACTCCGCCGCGCTCATCATTGAAACGCACGTGCCATGCTTCCAAGGCTTCCACTACGATTCCCATTTTGAAGGCGAGATGAGAAAAGATGCGACGATTGTTTCGGACTTCAATCCAAAATTTTTCGAATTTTGCGTCGTCGTTTTGGATGAGGACGGGGTCGTAACCGCAGGCTTCCAAGTGGTGACGGAGGTAGGCGTTGTCGAGTAGTTCTTTTCGGTAGTATTCCTTGCGCGCCTCAAGATCGTATAAGGCTTTTGGGAAGCGCGGAACCTTAGAAAAAATGCGAGCGGGCTCCTCTTCGAAATAAGCGAAAACACTGAAGTATCCAGGCGTGTCCACGGCGACTCCCATGTTCACCAGGAGCCCTGTTTTTTTGTCGATGAATTCAATGTCGGCAATGCCTCCTGAGTTGTGTTCATTGATGGCGGCTGGATTGAGTTCGAAGCCCTCCAATTGGAAGTTGGCTGCTGCGTGAACCACGAGTGGGCTGAGGTTTTTTGGATAATCGCGGTGGTCAACAGGCATGGCTTCGACGTAGGAAAAAAACTGCTCCCCCAAGATGGTGTAATCTTCCAACAATTCGATTTCTTCGTCGCTCACTCCGCAGGTCACGGATTCCTCCAGTAGCGTTAAAAAGCGTTCGTAGGAATGTTCACCACTGCGAGCAAAAAGTTCTTTCACGCCCCAGCAAAATCCTTGACGTTGCACTTCCATGGGACGATAGGCATCGCACACTCTAACTTGCCAGCCAACGAGGTCTTGCAGCGCCTGATCAAATTCCATGCAATGCTTTAAGGCGGGAGCACGAAGATGCACACAATCATCGCCGGTCATGCCAAGGTCAAAGTACATGGGACGTGTCAACAGTTCATTCGACAGGCTGACGAGTGGGTCGTGAGCTTTGTTGAAATCTTCGTCCGGGATTTTTGCGCGGTACTCCCCTCCGTCACCCATGGGCAAGCCGTCGCCATTGAGCCCAAAAAAAGGCGCTGGAGTGCTTTTGAATTGTTCGAGCAAAGAAGCCACGAAAAACAGATTAAAAGACTAGGGCCTTATTTAGCAGAATTTTGCTCAAAAAAACAAGGTGAAATTTTTGGCTTAGACTTATTTTTTCTTCGGAATTCTTAGTGCGAATTTTCTACCCCAGGCCGTTCCGGCCTCGAAAGTCCATCCGTTGCTCTTGGCAATCATTAGCATGTCACGAGCTCCATTTCCTCTTTTAGCTCTTGTGTCCAGGGGCTTGGGTGTGAAAAAACCTTCTGGAAGAGCCGGCCCATTGTCGTTCACCAAAATCAAGATCTCTTCCTCCGTTTCTCGCACTTCAAACTGCACACTTGTAATGTCTGGATGAGCGTTGGCGTTGATGATTAAGTTGTTCACAATGGTCTCCACAGCCTCCATGTCTACATGTACGGGCAAAGCTGGCACGTTTGCGGCTGTTACAGTCAACTTTCCAATAGAACCCGATGATAGGAGGGCCCCTAAGCTTCTGCTTGGCTTATCCACTTCCCCAAACTGAGACAAGATGCGGCGTAAAGCTTCCATTATTCTCTCTGGGCTGCTACCGGCTGCCGTTTCATCAAGAGCTGCTTCGAGCACAGCGAGAAGACCACGGGCAGCGTGTGCTTTGATCCCTTGATCTCCAGGCGCCTGAACGAATTTATCAACAAAGCCGAGTGCTTTTCTTACGATTTGCTTCCCTTTTGCTAAAAGTTTTTCGTCGAGCGTTCTCTCGCTGAGTTGAGCAAGATAAGCTTCGATTTCGGAATTCAACTCGTGGACTGTGTCAAAGGCTGGGGCTTCGTTACTCATGGTGACTGTTTCTGGGATCTCATGACCTTCGAAGAAAGCGTCTGTCACACGTTTGAGCTCAGCTATTCTGAAAGGTTTTGCAACACAGGCCACTAAACGTCCACTGGTTACTTCTGAAGAATAAGCATTAAGAATTTCTTCGGTAATCCAACCTGTGATGACCACAATTCGCACCTGTGGATCCAGCCCGTTGAAAATATCGCTAAGGTTAAATCCTGGAACCACATTGTCGGCTAGCAGTAAAAACGGACATTCCGCCCGCAAGGATTCTGCATAATGCTCACGTATTGATGTGAGCACCGCCTCTAAATCGGTCGTGTCGACTCCTACTCTTATAGCTTTTACACAGTACCTTTCGTCTCTTTCTAATCCTTTTTGAATAAGGTCGACAATGGATGTTTCGTCATCATAAGCGACTACGTATCTTTTTCTGCTTTCTTCGCTCACGAGTGAGTTTGCTAGGGTTTAGCGCTTATTTTACTAGATTTTTTAATTTAGTCAAATATTAGCCCGGATTGAGGCTAATATAACGAAGAGCGTGGTTAAGGAGCCCATAAAGTAATATGGGCAAGCCAAATAACCCTTAACCACAGTC